>JANNXB010000261.1:0-8699 GCA_031409355.1 Betaproteobacteria bacterium
CCGACCGCGCCGCTGTAGACGCCGCGCTTGACGGGCTCGAGCTCGTCGATGATCTGCATCGCGCGCACCTTGGGCGCGCCTGTCACCGTGCCCGCGGGGAAGCTCGCCTTGAGCACGTCGATGGCATCGAGCCCCGGGATCACCCTGCCTTCGACGTTGGACACGATATGCATCACGTGAGAATAACGCTCGATCGCCATCTTCTCGGTGACGCGCACCGATCCGGTGACAGCGACCCGGCCGACGTCGTTCCTGCCCAGGTCGATCAGCATGACGTGCTCGGCGCGCTCCTTGGGATCGGCGAGCAGTTCATCCGCCGTTTTGACGTCCTCCTCGGGCGTCTTGCCGCGCGGACGCGTACCGGCGATCGGACGCAGGGTGATGACGCCGCCCGAGAGCCGCACCAGGATTTCCGGCGATGCCCCCACCACATGGTGGTCGCCGAAATCGAAGTAGTACATGTAGGGCGAGGGATTGACGCCGCGCAGCGCGCGGTAGAGTTCCAGCGGCGGCGCATCGAAGGCGCGCGACGTGCGCTGGGATATCTGCACCTGCATGCAGTCACCCGCGAAGATGTATTCCTTGGAGCGCTTCACCGCCGCGAGAAAATCCTGTTCGGTAAACGAACGCTCGATCGCCACCGGCGCGCCGGCCACTGGCGTGTCCTGCGAAAGCAGAGCCGGCTCGGGCAAGGGCGAAGCCAGCCGCGAGTGCAGGCGCTGCAGCCGCTCGCGCGCCGCGCGCCAGGCGCCGGGTTCGCGCGGGTCGGCGTAGACGACCAGGTACAGCTTGCCCAGCACGTTGTCCATCACAGCAAGCTCGTCGGAGACCAGCAGCAGCATGTCCGGCGTTTCGAGAGGGTCGGGCTTGGCGCCCTTCAGCGCCTTGGGCTCGATATGGCGCACGCTTTCGTAGCCGAAATAGCCGACCAGCCCGCCCCCGAACCGCAATGCGGCGGGAACAGGCGCGACATGCTGTCGGGCAAGATAGGCGCGCAGGTATTCAAATGGGTCAGTGCCCTCCATGCGCTCGATCACGACATCCGTGCCGCGTGCATCACGGAGCAGGCGGCGAACGGTGGCGCCGCGCACCTCGATGCGCTCGGCGCAGGCGAGGCCGATGAACGAATAACGCCCGAAGCGCTCGCCGCCGACTACCGATTCGAGCAGGTACGTGAAAGATCCGCCCGCAAGCTTCATGTAAACCGCGAGCGGCGTGTAGAGGTCGGCGCGCGCTTCGGCGACCACCGGGACACGGGTATAGCCCTGCTTGGCAAAGGCCTGGAAATCGGCTTCGGTCATGAAAGAACTCCAGCGTATTGCACCATCACTTCGGGGGTACTGCGGGGTGCGGGAAACATCTCCCGCGGCACGGCAAGCTTAGCTGCGCCAGCTGCGCCAGGAGAGGGCTGCGGAAGTGGTGGAGCGCTTTTTCATGACCGGGGCACTATACCACGGCGAGATTATCAGGACGCGGCAAGCCGCGTGCGCATGTCGCGGATGGTCGCGGCGTAGTCCTTCGCGCCGAAGATCGCCGAGCCCGCGACGAAGGTATCGGCACCCGCCTTCGCGATATCCGCAATGTTGTCGATCTTCACCCCGCCGTCCACTTCGAGCCAGACATCCCGGCCCGAGGCCTTGATCCGCCTGCGCACTTCGGCGATCTTGGGCAGCACCGAGGCGATGAACTGCTGACCGCCAAAACCGGGATTCACCGACATCAGCAGCACCAGGTCGAGCTTGTCCAGGGTGTGGTCCAGGTACGAGAGCGGCGTCGCGGGATTCAATACCAGCCCCGGCTTGCAGCCCGACTCCCGGATCAGCGCGATGGTGCGGTCCACGTGATCGGAAGCCTCGGGGTGGAAGCTGATGATGTTGGCGCCCGCTTTCGCGAACTCCGGGATGATCCGGTCCACCGGCTTGACCATCAGGTGGACGTCGATCGGCATCTTCGTGCGCGGACGCAGCGAAGCGCACACCAGGGGCCCGATGCTCAGGTTGGGCACGTAATGGTTGTCCATGACGTCGAAATGCAGCAGGTCGGCGCCGGCCGCCTCGACCGCGGCCACTTCCTCGCCCAAGCGGGCGAAATCCGCGGACAGGATCGAAGGGGCGATGCGGAACCTGTTTTCGGCCATGGCGACGACGATTCTATCGCGCCGCCGTGCCGTACCTCAATGCGCGTCCTACAATGCGCGCATGGCCCAGGAAAAGCGCTACGAGATATCGGTCACGCCCTCGGTACAGTTCCTGCCGGACCAGTCCGACGAAAAGTCCGGGCGTTATGTGTTCGCCTATACGATCACCATCCGCAACAGCGGCAATGCGGCCGCGCAGTTGATCAGCCGCCACTGGATCATCACCGACTCGCAGGGCCTGGTGCAGGAGGTGCGCGGCCTGGGCGTGGTGGGCGCGCAGCCGGTGCTGCGGCCCGGCGAAAGCCACGAGTACTCCAGCGGCACCGCGATCGCGACCCCGGTGGGCACGATGCGCGGCAGCTACCAGATGGTGGCCGAGGATGGCACCCGCTTCGAGGCGCAGATCCCGGAATTCACCCTCTCAGTGCCCCGCGTCCTGCACTGAAATCGGGGTCAGAGCCCGATTTCGCCAGGATCAGGGCCTTTCGGCCGCCATCTTGCGCAGCTGCGCGGTGGTCTTGGCCAGCCGGTCGGCGAGGATCTTCACCAGCGCGATTGCCGCATCGGGGTTGCCCCGGATCACGTTGACGAACACGTCGCGCGAGATGCGCAGCGCCTCGACGCGCGTGCGCGCCACCGCGGTCGCGGTCCGCGGCACATCGCCGAAGATCCCGATCTCGCCGATCACGTCGTTGCGCACCAGCGTATTCACCAGCAGCGGGCCCTTGGGCGTCGGCACGGTGATGTCCACTTCGCCTTCCATGACGATGTAGGCGCTGTCGGGCGGATCGCCCGCGCTGAACATCAGCTGGCCCGCCTCGTAGGTCAGGCGGTCGCTGCTGAAGGCCAGCAGCTTCTGCATCGCGGGGTCGATGGTGCTGAAGATCGGCACTCGCCGGATCAACTCGAATTCCTGTTCCAAGCTCATGGCAATGCTCCTCGCTTATCCGGCGTTCAACAGCTTCTGCAGCACGCCGCCGCTGCCCTTCAGGTCCTCGAAGCGTCCTTGCTCGGCGAGCCGGCCGCGGTCCATCACCAGCGTGTGGCTGAAGCGCTCGGCCAGGTCGTTGCGCTGCAGCGCCCAGAACACGCAGCGGCCCTTGCTTGCTTCCAGCACGTTTAGCACCACCCGGTTCTGCGACGCGCCGTCCAGGACGGCGGCAGCCTGGTCGAGGATCAGCACCACCGGCCGCTTCAGCAATGCGCGCGCGATCGCGATCTTCTGCCGGTCGGACGACGGCAACCGCGCGCCGCCGACGCCGACCTGGTAGCCAAGGCCGATCGACACCACCTGCGGCCGCAGCTTCTGCTCCTCAAGAACCTCCCGCAGCATCGCGCCGATGCGGCTGACGGCCTGCGCCTGTCCCGTCGCGACCTTGCCGAACAGGATATTGTCCTGCAGCATCGCGGCGCCGTTATAGCGCGCGGCGTCGAAGAATTCGATGCCGTCGCGCAACTCGAGGGGCAGGTTCTCGGCGAAGTAGCGGCGCGCCTGCAGGATGCGCGCCTCGAAGGCTTCGTCGATGAGGCCAAGGCGGTGGCGGGCGGAGATCAGCTTGAACGGCAGCGCCATCAGCAGGTCGCGGTCGGCCGCCTCGATACCCTCCAGGCCGGCGTCGGCCACCCGGGCCAGCACCGCTTTCACGTCGGGCAGGTCGTCCTGCTTGATGAAGCTGAAGCGCTCGAAGAATTCATGCCCTGGCGGCAGGCCGCTGAAGAGTTCAACCATCGTCTCGGCCAGCTTGTGCCCCGTCTTCAGCAGGTCGTCGGCGAGCCCCGTCTCGCGCAACACGCGAAGCACATACTCGTTGCCCGCCAGGTTCTCGATGTCGAAAACCTTCTTGCCGATGGGCGTGCCGAACAGCAGGTTTTCCGCCAGCGTCGCGTTGCGGTTGTAGCGCCCGGCATCGAACTGCTCTACCAGTCCCTGCATGCCGGGTGCGGCGAGCCGCGCCCGGATTGCCTCGCGGGCACGCAGGACGTTTTCCGTCAGGCCTGCATGGTGCGAAGCGTCGACCGAACTCCTCAGTCCGAGCTCGAAGATGGTTTCCTCCAGCTCCACCACCTTCAGCACCTCGACGATGCGCGAATCCATGTCCTCGGCGCTGGAGGCGCCCGCGGCCGCGTAGTCGGTCCAGTCCGCGCCGAAATCCAGCTGCGTGCTGTCGGTACGCTTCGCCTCCTTCGCCTGGAATTCGAATTCCTTGAGCGCCGTGCCCTCGTATGTCGGCTCGCGCAGGGGATAGTGCTTCAGACCGTAGAGCAGGTTGTCACGCACGCTGTTCGGGAAGAGATAGGCCACCGGGCCGACGTACGCGAGCGCGCGACCGGTCACCGCCTCGGGCGCCTTGGTCATGTCGATGCCGCCCATCTCGAGCTGGCCACCGCTCGGCACCACCAGGCGCGCGAGCATCTGCGTGAGCTCGCCCACGCCGGCGGCCTGCGACCCGAGGATCGCCACATGCTGGTCGATGCCGACCTCGAACGTGACGCCGTCGATCAGTTTGGTGCCGGCCTCTCCGTCGAGTGTCAGGTTCGACGCGCGCACCGAACCGGACTGCGGCAGCTGCGGCGACTGGGTCGGCTCCTGCCGCTCCGGCGGCATCATGTCGTCCACCGTGAACTGCTCGACCACCTGGGTGTACTTGATCTGCACGTCGAGGCGCTGCTGGTCCCAGTCGATCAGCTCCTTGATCGGGCTGGGCAGGTCCTTGTAGGCCGCAATCACCGCCACCAGCGTGCCGATGTCCAGGCGCCCCACGATGACCAGGTAGCCGCCGACCAGGTAGAACAGGAACGGCGCGACCTGGGACAGGATGTTGTTCAGGAACTTGATCAGGAACTTGCGCTGGTAGAACTCGAAGCGGATGCGGAAGATCCGCCCCAGGCGCGACGATATTTCGGCGCGCTCGTAATTCGAAGTGTCGTTGGCGTGCACTTCGACCACGCCGTCGGCGACTTCGGCGATCCGGCCGGAGAGCTGGCGCGCGCTCAACTGGCGCTCCTTGGCCAGCACCAGCAGCCGGCGCCGCAACTTCGGGATGATGATCGCCTGCGTCAGCACCACGCCCATCGCGATCATGCCCAGGTAGACGTGCTGGTACATGATGAAAAACAGCGCCGTCAGCGCCTCGCCCGCGAGAAACAGCGGCGTGATCATTGATTCGCCGACAAAGCCGCCCAGCGGCTCCACCTCGTCCTTGATCATGGAGGAGAGTTCGGCCGACTTGACGCGGCGGAAGCGGGCCAGCGGAAAGCGCAGGATGCGGTCGAAGAGCGCGTAGCGCAGGCGCCGCAGCATGCGCTCGCCCAGCCAGCCCTTCATGGTGTTGATCTGGAACTTCAGGCCGCCGTTGACCACGATCAGCGCGAGGAACGCGAGGGTCAGAGCGACCAGGTAGCCCAGCTGGTGCAGCGCGAAGCCGTCGAACAGGCGCAGCGTTTCGCCGCCGAGGAACGAGGGCAGCGTCAGGTGCATCTTGAGGAACGCGACCGTGGAGGCGGCTTCCGGGAAGCGCTTGCCCTGGATCGCCTCGTTGATGATCGCCTTGGGCAGGTCGAGCGTCGAGAAGTAGATCAACATGGATGCGATCACCAGCGGCACGATGAGCAGCTGCTCGCGCTTGCTGTAGCGGATGATGAATCCGAACAGGGACCGTTCCATGGGTGGGAATCATAGTGCAAGCCGCCCGGGTTCGTGCCACAGTAGGGCCCGTGAGCACGGGAAAAACAGCAGGCGGCGACTTCCTCGTCCGGTTCTGGGGCGTGCGCGGCAGCATTGCCGCGCCCGGGCCCGCGACCGCGCGCTATGGCGGCAACACCTCCTCGATCGAGGTGCGCTGCGGCGCGCGCCTGATACTGTTGGACGCGGGCACCGGCCTGCGCTACCTCGGCAACCAGCTCGTCGCCGAGGCGCCGCTAAGCACGGACCTGTTTTTCACCCATACGCACTTCGACCATGTCTGCGGGCTGCCCTTCTTCAAGCCGTTCTTCCAGCCGCAGAACGATTTCAGGCTGTGGGCCGGCCACCTGGCCGAAGACATGACCATGCACCGCGTGCTGCGCGAATTCATGATGGCGCCGCTGTTCCCGGTGCCGCCGGATGTCTTCAAGGCGAAGATGGAGTACCGCGACTTCAAGGCCGGCGAGACGCTGGCGCCGGCGCCAGGAATCGTGCTGCGCACCGCGGTGCTGAACCACCCGGACGGCGCGACCGGCTACCGCATCGAGTACGCCGGGAAATCAGTCTGCTACGTCACCGACACCGAGCACATACCGGGAAAACCCGACCGCAACGTGCTAGCGCTCATCGCCGGCGCCGACATCGTGATCTACGACTGCATGTACACCGACGAAGAGCACCAGAAGTCGTACGTCGGCTGGGGCCATTCGACCTGGCAGGAAGGCGTGCGCCTGTGCAAATCTGCCGGGGCGAAGAAGCTGGTGGTGTTCCACCACGATCCCGACCACGACGACGACAAGCTGGATGAAATCGGGCGCGAAGTCGAAGCGGCCATGCCTGGCGCGATACTCGCGCGCGAAGGCATGGTACTAACGCCTTAAGACCCGGGCGATCAAGAAAGCGGCCTACGGATTCCGCAGCTTCGAGAGCTTCAAGACTGCCATCTTCTTCCACTGCGGGGGACTACGGCTCTATCCGGTGACCCACGCAAAACCCGGATGAACCGTTACCTTCATCTGGCGCGCATGTTCCTCAAGCTGGCTGAATGCCGACGCCGACGCCTTGTTCGCTGCGTCGACCAGGTAGGCAAGCCGCGTCACGCCGGGAGATATTTCGCGCAGAAGTTCGAGCACCTTTCCTCCAGTCTCGACGCTCAGTTGCGAGGTTCCGGTGACGTTGCCCCCTGGACGCGCGAGGCTCGCAACCAGCCCGTTGCCGACCGGATTCCCGGCCGCAGAGAACACGATCGGAATGCTCGCGGTCGCCTTCATCGCGGCGGTCGTGGACGGCGTGCCTGGACAAGCGATGACGTCGGGTTTTAGCGCTATCAGTTCCGCTGCGAGAGCAGGCAGTCGTTCTGCGATCCCGCGCGCTTAGCGTACCTCGTAGGCGACATCGTTTCCGTCGGCGAGGACGAGTTCCCAAGAGCGGCTCCGCTCAGTGCTACAAAGGTTCGCCGATCAATCAGGCCGTTCATCGCCAGGCGCGGGTGCAGTTTTCGGCGCCTTGCGCAGGTAGCGCAACAGGTCCCTGGGTTTTGCGCGGCCGGCCCGCTCCACGAGAAAGGTTTCAGCGGATCGCATGCTGCCGACCTTCTCTGCAACGGCGGCGGCGATGAACTGATTCAGCGAGACCCCATCCGCCTTGGCGAGTTGGGCGGCCGCAGCCTTGACCGAGGTCGGCAATTTCAAGGGATACGCGCTCTTGCTCATGTTTTCAACTCCTTCAATAACTCGCCGGGCCTGACCACCCGTAAGCCGAACCTTGTCGCCGCCTTCGCGAAGTCGGCGATATTGTGCGTCACCAAAGCATCGGCGTGACCATTGATCGCGGCCTCCAGCACCATCTCATCGGCAGGGTCGCCGAGTTGGGGGCGCCATTGAAAATGCACGTCGACTCCCGTCGAAGCGCTGGCGAACGCGGCAAGAAAACCCGCCACATCCGCGTCGCTCATGCCCGTCGCAAGACGCTGTTCTGCTCTCAGCAGCACCTCCTCGTACTCTAAAAACAGGGACGTCGTAACCAATCTTCTCCATCGCGTTGAAGGCGTCGAGCCGGTCCGAGGTGGTGGTGGGCGCATGCCGGGCGGCGCGATGAACGGCGATTTCGTCCGTTCGATCGCGCCGAGTCAATCCGGCGGCTTCGTCGTCCGGATTAACATTACTTGTACGGATCGGCCGCGTCGCGCAGCCCGTCGCCGAAGAAGTTGAACGCCAGCACCACGATGAACACCGGCACCACCGGCAGCATGAGCCAGGGATAGAGCGCGACCACGTTGATGTTCTGCGCTTCATTCAGCAGCACGCCCCAACTCGTCACAGGCGGGCGCAGGCCGAGACCGAGGAATGAGAGCGCCGTTTCGCCCAGGATCATGCTGGGCACCGAAAGCGTAAGCGAGGCAATCAGGTGGCTCGCGAAACTGGGCAGCAGGTGGCGCGCGATCACGCGCTGGGGCGAGGCGCCCATCAGCACCGCCGCGGTGGCGAACTCCTCCTCGCGGAGCGCAAGGAGTTTCGAGCGCACCGCGCGCGCGAGGCCCGGCCAGTCGAGCAGGCCGAGGATGATGGTGATGCCGAAGTAGACCAGCACCGGGCTCCAGTTCACCGGCAGCGCGGCCGACAGCGCCATCCACAGCGGCAACTCTGGAAAGGAGCGCACCATCTCGATGAAGCGCTGGATCACGTTGTCTATCCAGCCGCCGTAGAAACCCGAGATGCCGCCCAGCGTGATGCCGATCAGGAAACTGACCGCGATGCCGAGCAGCCCCACCGTGAGGGATATGCGCGTGCCGTGGATGATGCGCGAGAGCACGTCGCGACCCAGCCGGTCGGTGCCGAAGAAGAAGAAGGTGCCGCCTTCCGCCGGGCATACGAGGTGCAC
>JANNXB010000262.1:0-1960 GCA_031409355.1 Betaproteobacteria bacterium
CCGTGCTGGCGGCTCTTGGTGACGTTGGTCATCACATCCCAGTTGCAGTTGAAGACATAGTCGCCGAAGGGCCAGGCGACCACTTCCGCGAACCGGTAGGGCTTGAGTCCGTGCTTCTTGACCATGGCGTCCCACAGCGGCGCCTTATCGGCCATGAACTCTGTCAGCGCCAGGGGTTCCGGGCCCGCCGCCGGCATGTCGAATGCCGCGGCGATCTTCGGCCACAGGTCGCGCCAGCGGAAATAGTCGCCGTTGGTGATGTTGTAGGCCTGGTTGGCGCAGCGCTTGTCGGTTGCCGCCCAGAGCGCGGCATTGGCGAGGTGTGACGATTCGGTGACCTGGTAGAGGCTCTCCCAGGCGGTTCCCGGGAATACGAGCGGCCGGCCGAGTTCCTTCATCAGGGCGGCGTAGACCGCGATCACCGGCACGATGCTCATCGCGGTACCCGGCGCGAATCCGCACAGCGTCTGCGGCCGCAGTTCGACCCAGTTCCAGCGCTTGCCCTTCTGGAAGCCGGTCAGCCAGTCGATCTGGTCGAAGTAGTAGTTGGCGCCGGCATGGCGCGGGTCGTCCTCGCGCGCTGGGGTCTTGAACGCGCCCAGGTGCGAGCCGTAATACTTGGTGCCGGTGACCAGCACCACGCGCTCCAGGCCCGGCGCGGCGCGCTCGATCTCCGACACCGAGTTCACCAGCATGTCGCGGTTCGCCGCGATGTTCTTCGCGTAGTCGGCCGCCGGGCCGCTGCCGGCCTGGAACGCGGCGTAGAAAATGTGGCTGGCCTCGGTCAGGTCCCGCAATTTTCCTTTTGCCTCCGCCAGATTCAAAAGATCAACGGAAACATGCCTCTGGCGAGGTCCCTGCGTGCCGCGCCGGCGCGACAGCCCGACCACCTGCCAGTCGGGAAGCGAGGCGAGCTTTTCGGTGAAGTAGCGCCCGATGACACCCTGGGCGCCGACCACGACAGCGGTTTTCATGCGGCAATTATCGCGTCAAACGCTGTAAACCGATTTGCTCCCCGATCGTTGGACTTGTAATGGAGGCGTAAGAAACGCTTCCTAACATGGGTCCGACGCACATGAACTTCCTCAGACGCCTGCTTGCCATCCTCCGGCCGCCCCGGGCGCGCTACGGCGAGGAAGTGCTCTTGGCGGGCTGGGTGCAGTTGCCGGCGGCGATCCGGGAGATAATCCGCCGGCGATGAGCCGGGAACGGGCGTGAGCAGGGAAAGGGCGATAGCCCACGCAGAGCGATATTTCGACGGGGGCGGATTCTTCGCCGACCTCGCGCGCCGCGTCGCGATTCCCACCGAGAGCCAGAACCCGGAGCGCGCCGCCGACCTTGCGCGCTACCTCGCGGGTGAGATGCAGCCCAGCTTCGAGCGCCTGGGTTTCAAGTGCCGGATCCTGCCGAATCCCGTGGCGAAATACGGTCCCTTCCTGGTGGCCGAGCGCATCGAGGATCCGTCGCGGGTCACTGTCCTGTCCTACGGCCATGGCGACGTTATCCGCGGCCAGGAGAAGAGCTGGAAATCCGGCCTCGATCCCTGGAAGCTGACGCGCGACGGCGACCACCTCTACGGCCGGGGCACCGCCGACAACAAGGGCCAGCACTCGATCAATCTGGGAGCCGTGGCAGCAGCAATCGCCACGCGAGGTTTTTTGGGATTTAACCTGAAAGTGCTCATAGAAACCGGCGAGGAAGTCGGATCTCCGGGCCTGAAGCAATTCTGTGTCGAGAACAAATCCCTGTTGAAAGCGGATGTCCTGATCGCTTCCGACGGCCCACGCCTGCAGCCGGGCCAGCCGACCATATTTCTCGGCTCGCGCGGCGCGTTCAACATGGATCTGGTCGTCGACCTGCGCGAAGGCGGCCACCATTCCGGCAACTGGGGCGGGCTGCTCGCCAATCCGGGGGTCATCCTCGCGCACGCGCTGGCTTCGATCACCGGGCCGAAGGGCGA
>JANNXB010000263.1:0-7708 GCA_031409355.1 Betaproteobacteria bacterium
CGAGGGATGCACGTAGAGGAACACGGTCGCCCGGCCGACCATCGAGATCGGCGTGAAATCCGTGAGCGGGTCGTACATCGGCTGCTTGCGCAGCGCCACCGCCGCCGTCATGCCGCTGTTGGAGGCGAACATCAGCGTGTAACCGTCGGCGGGCAGCTTGCTCACCTGCTCGGCTGCGATCGCGCTGTCGGCGCCGGGCCGGTTCTCGACCAGAAACGGCTGCCCCAGCTGCTCCGATAGCGCCTGCCCCATGATGCGCGTCGTCGGGTCGGCCGAGCCGCCCGGCGGAAAGCCGACGATGAGCCGGATCGGCTTGGACGGATACTGCTGGGACAGCGCCGGTGCGGCGCACAGCGCCAGGACCAGCACCATTACGGCGCGAGATAGGTTCGTCATGTGTCTTGCATCCTTTCAGGCTATTTTGCCAGCCTGGAAACCCGCCGCTGCGCGTCCTTGCGCTTGAGAACCGCCGGTTGCAGCTTCGTGCCCAGTCCGGTGCCCTTGGGCGCGGTAATAAACCCGTCTTTTACCGGCGGCAGCTGCGTCACAAGCGTGCCGTACCAGTCGTAATAGAACGCGCGCACCATTTCCTGCACCAGGGTATTGGGACAATTCATCGACAGGTGCACCGACGCGGTGAGCAGCACCGGGCCGGTGCAGTCGTGCGGCGCCACCGGCAGCTGGTAGGCCTCGGCCATGGTGGCGATTTTCTTGGATTCCGACAATCCACCCGCCCACCCGACATCGAGCATGCATACCGAAACCGCCTGCTTCTCGAACAACGCGCGAAAACCCCAGCGCGTAGCGAGCGTTTCGGACGCCGTCACCCACACATCGGTGCGCCGCGCGTAGTCCGCAAGCGCGTCCAGATTGTTCATCTTCACCGGGTCCTCATACCAGTACGGGTCGAATGGCTCGAGCGCCTTGGCGATTTTTATCGCGGCTGGCAGCTGCCACATGGAATGGAACTCCACATGGATGTCCATCCTGTCGCCCACCGCCTTGCGGATCTGCTCGAAGGGCCGCAGCGCCCTTTTCAGGTCCGCCTTGGAGATGTCGGTGCCGTTCGACGCTTCGGCCGCCTCGTCGAACGGCCAGATTTTCATGCCGGTGATGCCCATGTCGAGCAGGGACTCGGCGAGCGCGCCGGCGTCGGTGCGGAAGGCGACGAGGTCCTCGTAGGGGCGCTTGCGGCGGTCGCTGCGCGAGGGCAAGCCGAAGTTCGCCGTGCCCTGCACCGGTTTCGAGCGCACGTACTCGTAGCCCGCGCAGGTGTTGTAGACCCTCACCTTGTCGCGCGAGGCGCCGCCGAGCAGCTGGTAGATCGGCTGGCCGGTGGCTTGGCCGAAAAGATCCCAAAGCGCGATATCCACGGCGGAAGCGGCGCGCATTTCCACACCTACGCTGTTGAAGCCGAGGTAGGTGTCGAGGAAATGCCGGCTGTGGGCGTCGATCCGCAGCGGATCCTTGCCAAGCAGATAGGGTGCGCAGGTTTCGTGGATGTGGGCAGCCACAGGAGCCACCGCGTAGAAGGTTTCGCCCAGCCCGACGAGGCCTTCGTCGGTATAAACGTGTACCCAGAGAATGTTGGGAAATTCTCCGAGGGTGATCGTTTCTACCGCGGTTATTTTCACTAGGACTGCTGCATCACTTTATACCGCGCCAGCTCGAAATCATCGCCCGTGACGCTCACTTCGACCGGAATCAGCAGGTAGCTGTGTCCTTCGAACGCCATGGTCGGGCTGGCGCGCTTGTCGAAGGCGCCCTCCGGCTGGCAGATCAGCACTTCCTCCTTCACAGCGCGGCCGTCGTTCAGCAGCAGCGCGTCGGGCTGCTCGCGACCGCCCAACTCGACGGCGAACGACTCCTTGGCAAAGAGCCGGATGCCGACGCTCGATTGCTGCTGCGGCAGGCGGCTGCAGCGCCGCACCATGCCCACCGAGCAGGCGCCGCTGTCGCCCTCGACGCTCAGGCCGACCAGCTTGCCGATGCTGCCGGGGTCGAGCGCGAACTGCGTCAGGCAGGTCGCGTAGGCCGAGGCGAGATCCTTCCACAGGCCGAAGAGGGCGCCCCACATGCGGCCCTCCTGGAATTTCGGCAGGCGCGGATTCGACAGGTAGTCGCGCGCCAGCTTGCGCTGATGCGCCTGGGCAGTCTCGTCCAGGAGCATGATCAATTCGCCGCGACGCTCGCCCTTGAAGCCCACGGTGCCGAGCACCGATTCGATCAAGTCGCGGATTTCCTGGATCGCCTTGGCAGGGTCGTTCGTCGGCAATGCCGACAGCACTTCCTTGGCACCTTTGTCGTCCGCCAATGGATGGTCCGGCTTCCCTCCTCCCAGCCACTTCAACGCCATTTTTTCGTGCCCTTCCAGCGCCTGACCAGCGCGCTGTCGATGTCGAACAGATCCAGTACCCGCCCCACGCTGTGGTCGACGGCATCGTCGAGCGTGCGCGGCGCGTTGTAGAACGCGGGCATCGGCGGCGCGATGATGGCACCCATTTCCGCGGCCTGCAGCAGCAGGCGGCAGTGGCCGACGTGCAGCGGGGTTTCGCGCGGCATCAGCACCAGCTTGCGGCGCTCCTTGAGCACCACGTCCGCCGCGCGCACCACCAGGTTGTCGGCGTAGGAATGGACGATGCCCGAGAGCGTCTTCATCGAGCAGGGCGCGACGATCATGCCGGCGGTCTTGAACGAGCCGCTGGAGATGCTCGCCGCGAGGTCCGCGTCGCGATGCACGTGGTGCGCCAGCTTTTCCACGTCCCTGACCTTGCGGCCGGTTTCAAGCGCGACGGTTACCCGGCCGGTCTTGCTGATGACGAGGTGCACTTCCACCTTGGGCACGGCACGCAGAGCTTCCAGCAGGCGCACGCCATAAATGGCGCCGCTGGCTCCGGTAATGGCGACGATGAGACGCATGCGGGAATGATAACCTGTCGCCCAAGGAGGCAAGCATGCAACGAGACCTGACAAAATTCGTCGAGCCCGACCGTGTGCGCAAGGAGGTCTACACCGACAAGGAGATCTTCGAGCAGGAGATGGCGCGCATCCACGAGACCGTGTGGATCTATTGCGGCCACGTATCGCAGGTACCCAAGGCGGGCGACTACTACACGGTGCAGATCGGGCGCCAGCCCATGATCATGGTGCGGGGATCCGACGGCAAGGTGAACGTCCTCTACAACCGCTGCCCGCACCGCGGCAACATGATCTGCGGCGACACCAAGGGCAACACAGGCGAGCAGTTCCGCTGCTCCTACCACGCCTGGACCTTCCAGCACGACGGCAAGCTGAAGAACATCCCGATGATGGAGTCCGGCTACAAGGGCACGCGTTTTGGACGCGACAACCCCGACTGCAACATGAAGAAAGCGGCGCGCGTGGAGAACTACCGCGGCTTCGTCTTCGCGAGCCTTGCTGGCGAAGGTCCTTCGTTGAAGGAGTTCCTCGGCAAAAGCATCGTGGCGTTCGACGACATGTGCGACCGCGCCCCGGAGGGCGAGGTCGAGGTGGTGCCGAACTGCTTCCGCGTCATCCAGCATTCGAACTGGAAGCTGTTCATGGAGAACCAGATCGACGCGCTGCATCCATCGGTGGTGCACCAGTCCACCGGGCGCGCCGCGCACGAAGTCGAGAAGATCCTGGCGAAGAAGGCGAAGGGCGGCACCGCGCCGCTCTCGTACCACATGCTCTCCGCGTTCGCGACCGTGACCATCGACAAGTGGGACGATTTCCAGACTATCAACTACCCCTACGGCCATTGCATCCTCACCGGCTACATGGGGTTGCGGCCGCAGGATCCGGACACCAGGGCCTACGACAAGATCATGGTCAAGGCCTACGGCCAGAAGCGCTTCGAGGAGATCGTCGGCGTCAACATCCACCACGTGCTGGTGTACCCGGGCCTCTCGGTGCAGTCGCCGCTGCAGCAGCTGCGCGCAGTGCGGCCGCTGGGCGTCGACCGCACGCTCACGGAGATCTGGCATTTCCGCCTGAAAGGCGCGCCCGAGGCCATCTACCGGCGCTCGCTCGCCTATTACAACCTCGTCAACTCGCCCGCCACGCTCATCAACGCCGACGACCTGGAGAATTTCTGGAAATGCCACACCGGCCTGTCCTCGGACGGCGGCGACTGGGTGAGCTTCGCGCGCCATCACGGGCGCGACATCGAGGAGAAAGGCGTCGTCTCCTCGGGACCGAAGATGGGCACGTCGGAAGCGCCGATGCGGAATCAGATGAAGGCCTGGGCGAAGTACATGCAGCCATGAAGAATCAATATGACGTAGAGCAATTTCTGTACAAGCAGTCCGGGTATCTCGACACGAAGCAGTGGCAGAAGTGGATCGACCTCTTCACGCCCGACGGTATCTACTGGATGCCGCCGGACGCCTCGTATGAGACCTGGGACGGCCAGCCCGCGATCTTCGCCGAGGACAAAAACCTCATGACGGTGCGCATGCTGCGCGTGCTGCACCCGGACGCCTGGTCGCAGCGCCCGCTATGGGAGACGAATCACGTTGTTTCAAATGTTTCCATCAGAAAAGCAAATAAAAACGGCGATGTGGAAGTCACCTCCCGGTTCCACATGCTGGAGCTCAGGCGTGACGACGTGCGTCACTTCGCCGGTCAGTACACCCACCACCTGAAGAAAACAAAGCAGGGATACAGAATCAAGCTTCAGCGCGTGGACATGACCAATGCGCAGGCCGCCTACGACTACGTGCTGCAGGTGTGGGTGTGAAGCCGGTCATCTACGGCATCAGGAACTGCGACACCATGAAGAAAGCCTTCGCCTGGCTGGCGAGGAACACGAGCGCCATCAAGCGGCCGATCGTCGAATCCGGCTCAAAGCTGCTGGTGGGCTTCGATCCGGAAGAATTCGCCGCGAAGCTGTAGATTCACGTCATGAACCCACGCTTCCCGAAACTGACTCCCGAAACCATGAGCGCGGCGCAACGCGAAGTCGCCGCCGAAATTTCCGCCGGCCCGCGCGGCGAAGTGCGCGGGCCGTTCATCGCGCTGATCCACAACGCCGGGCTCGCGCGCCGCATGCAGGCGCTGGGCGAGCACCTGCGCTGGGGCAACAAGCTGCCGCCGCCGCTGCTCGAACTCGCGGTCCTGTATACGGCGCGCCAATGGAACTGCCAGCACGAGTGGTATATGCACGAAAAACTCGCGCGCAAGGCGGGGCTGGAGCCGCGGATCTTCGACGCGATCGCCGCTGGGCGCGAACCCCAAGACATGTCCGCCGATGAGAAACTGGTCTACATGGCCTGCCAGCAGGCGCACCAGTCCGGGCGCCTCGATGACGAAACCTTCGCCGCACTGTCGGCGCGCTTCGGCCTGGACGGGGTACTCGACCTGCTGGTGTTGAACGGCTACTACTCGGCGATGGCGATGGTGCTCAACTCCGCCGGCATGTCGTTGCCGGATAACGCGGCTCCGCCCCTGACAAATCTGTAATCAGCGGCTCTTGGCGACGGGAACCTCGACGCCGTTCAGTCGCGCGATCTCGTAGTACCTGAGCGCCTCGCCGTAATCGCGCGCAACACCCGGCACGCCTTTCTGCAGCATGTCGCCGTACCGCTTGGCGGCCTGCCCCGCGGCCTCGCCCTTGCCCTCGCGCGTCGCCTGGCGCAGCAGGCGGGCCGCTTCCGCGGTCTTGCCGTCGCGCTCCAGCGCGATGGCCCGCGCGAGCATGGTTTCGATGGAGACCGGTGCCGTGTCAGGCGCGGGAGCCGGGGTTGGAACAGGCACCGGAGCCGGAGTAACGGCGGCCAGCTTGACCGGCTCGGCGGGTCTCGCGGGCTCCACGGCCTTGACGGGCTCCGGTGCCTTGCGCCCGGATTCAGCCTGCAGCCGGGCGAGTTCGGCCCGGCGCGACTCTGCGACCTTCGCTTCCGCCTCGCGCTGCCGCGTGAGATCGGCCTGCTTCTGCGCCGCCGCCTCGCGCTGCCGGGTCAGCTCGGCAAGCTCGCGCTGCTTGGCCACATCGCCCGACTTTAGGGCCTCGGCTTCGCGCTGCCTCGCGAGTGCCAGTTCCTTCAGCAACTCGGCCTCGCGCTTGCGCGACTGCGCCAGGTCGGCCTCGCGCTTCTTCGATTCCTCCAGCAGCTTGGTCAGTTCAGCCACGCGATCGGCCATCGGGTCGGGCTTGAAGGCCTGCCAGGCGCCGATGCCGATGAGAACCGCGGCGACGGCGGACAACACCGGCACCAGGGCGGACTTCTTCGGCCCTTCCGCTTCGCGCTTCTTCAGCGCCGCTTCCCGCTCCAGGAACTCGGCCTCGCGCTTCGCGAGGACGGCTTCCATCGCGGCCTTCTCGGCGGCCAGCGCCGCCCGCGCCTCGGCTTCGCGACGCGCCGCCTCCTCGATCTCGCCGCGCTCCTGCTCCTGCGTCCTGGCCTTGCCTTCGCTGTCCTCTGTCGCGAGGCCGCGCAGCTTGGCGCTGCGCCGCTTGGCGAGCGCCGCGTAGATGCCGCTCGGATACTGCTGCACGTAGAGGTCGAAGTCGGCGGGGTCGTTGCCGTCCTTGATCGAGCGCCAGAACTCCAGCTCGGTCGCCTTCGTGTGCTGCGCCGGCGCCATGGCCAGGGTGCGCAGCACGGTCGCGTCGCCCTCGTCCTTCGGCGCCACCCCCGCCAGGCCGCGCGGCAGAATGACCGTCTTTTCGATCTCCTCGATCTGCGGCAGGCCCTCGAAAGCGCGGCTGAGCGCAAAGCCGAACTCGCGCGCCGTCTGGTAGCGCTCGTCCGCATTCTTGGCGAGCGCCTTGGCGACCACTTCGTCGAAATGCGCGGAGACGAGCGGATTCAGCGTCGAGGGCGGCGGCGGGTCCTCGCCGAGGATCTTCTTGGCGATGGCCCAGGCGCCGCTGCCCGTGAACGGCTTGGCGCCGGCCAGGAACTCGTAAAGGATCACGCCGGCCGAGAAGATGTCCGTGCGCCGGTCGATCTGGTGGCCCTGGATCTGCTCGGGCGACATGTAAGCCGGCGTGCCGACCACCGCGCCCGCCTGGGTCTTGTCGGTCTGCGTGCGGTCCGGATCGGTGACCCGCGCCACGCCGAAGTCGGTGAGCTTGACCCGGCCCTGCGTGTCGATCATCACGTTGGCGGGCTTGATGTCGCGGTGGATGATGTTGGCGTTGTGCGCGAAATGCAGCGCCTCGCACAGCTCGCCCATGATGTGCACCACCTCCTTCACCTCGAAACGCTCCTTGGCGTCGAAGAAGGTCTTGAGCTCGCGGCCGCGCACCATCTCCATCACGATGTAGGCGACGTCGCCCTCCTCGGCGAAGTCGAACACCTGGACGATGTTCGGATGGTTCAGGCGCGCCACCGCCTGCGCTTCGCGCGCGAATCGCATCGAGTACTCCTTGGCGGAGTCCGAATCGAGCGCGCTCTTGAGGATGGTCTTGATCGCGACCTTGCGATGCAGCCGGCCGTCGTTGCCCTCGTAGACGACGCCCATCGCGCCCTCGCCGAGGACGCGCTCGATGTCGTAGCGGCCGATGCGCTTTAGGTCCGAGGTCTCCAGCATGTCCGGATTATGTCAGGGCCGCGACAACCGCGTCGCCCATGGCCGAAGTGCCGACTTTTACCGTGCCCTGTCCGTCCTTCCCTTCCCGCGCGATGTCCTGGGTGCGCAGGCCTTTGGCCAGCACCGCGCGCACCGCGCGCTCGATCCTCGCGGCGTCGTCCTTGCGGCC
>JANNXB010000264.1:0-13152 GCA_031409355.1 Betaproteobacteria bacterium
CGAGGAATTTACCCTGCGTGGCAAGGGCTGGATCTGCTTTGGGCAGTCGAAGACGACGGCCTCCGATATTCTCGAATATTTCTGCGAATGAACTGCTCGCGGGTGCTGGGCGCGGTGCTGCTGGCGGGCGCGGCGCTCGCGGCCCTGGCGATCTTGCCGGTGCAGGCGCAGGTGGCCACTGCGCAGGCGCAGTCCAACCCCGCGCAGGCGCGGCCCAATCCCACGCACGAAGTGCGCAAAGGCGATACGCTCTTCGGCGTGGCCCGCAAGGCGAAGCACGACGGCGTTACCCGCAACCAGATGATCCTGGCGATCTACCGCGCCAACCCGAAGGCATTTCCCGAAGGCAACATCAACCTGCTCGAGGTGGGCACGGTCCTCGCGATCCCGGCGCGAGATGAAGTCGCAAAGCTAGAATCGGCGGAGGCCGATCGCCAGGTGCGGGAGCTCCTGGCGGTAAAGCCGGCGGCGCTGCCGGCGGTGGCTGCCATAAAACCCGCGCCAGCCGTGAGAATGCCCGCGAAACCCTCCGCGGCGGTTCCACCGCCGTCCGAGGCAGGGGCGAGGCGCTATCGAGAAGGCCTGGCCCTGGAGCGTCGCGGTGACCATCAAGGAGCCCTGACGGCGTTTCTGGAAGCCGGCGAGACCGGCCATGGACTGGCGCAGCGCAGGCTTGGCCAGATCTATGACAAAGGCAATTCCGCGGTGCAGAGGGATTACCAAGCGTCCCTCAAGTGGTACCAGAAGGCCCGCGAGCAAGGGGTGGAGATCGACAAACCCCTGCAGCGGACGCCTCGGTGAGGAGCGGGCTGGGGCGTAGGGATGCGACTTCCGCCCTTGTGCAATTTGGGCCCCGTCGAGATAATAGGCAGCTGTGGTAAAACGCGTGCAAAATCCAATGCTTAGTTTCAGCCATGGCAGCCGCTGAAGACCTAAAGCAGCTAGGGCGATACGACCTTACCCGCGTGCTGGGCAAGGGCGCGATGGGCATCGTCTACGAAGGCCTTGACCCGCGCCTGAACCGCAAGGTCGCGATCAAGACCATCCTCAAGGGGCATCTGGACGACGAGGCGGCATCGAAAGAGTATTCGATGCGCTTCATGCGCGAGGCGCAGTCCGTCGCGCGGCTGAACCATCCGAACATCGTGCAGGTGTACGATTTCGGCGAGCAGGGCGATATCGCCTACATCGTCATGGAGTTCATCAAGGGCAAGGAGCTCAAAAGCTTCTTCGACGCCAACGAGCGCTTCGAGCTGAAAGAATCGGTGCGCATCATGTGCGAGTTGCTCGATGCACTCGAACTCGCGCACGAGGCGGGCATCGTGCATCGCGACATCAAGCCCGCCAACGTCATGCTCGACAGCCAGGCGCGCGTCAAGCTGGCGGACTTCGGCGTCGCGCGGGTCACCGACGACCGCTCCAATGCCGAGAAAACACAGGCCGGCACCATGGTGGGCACGCCCGCCTACATGTCGCCGGAGCAGATCACGGGCGGCAGCATCGACCGGCGCAGCGACGTGTTCTCCGCGGGCATCATCCTGTACCAGTTTCTTGTCGGCGAGAAGCCGTTCACCGGTTCGGGCGCCTGGACGATCGCGAAAAAGATCATCCAGGACCATCCCCCGGTGCCTTCGTCGATCAACAACACGATCTCGCCGCTGTTCGATGCGGTGGTGAACAAGGCGTTGTCCAAGAGCGTCGAGGGGCGTTATCAGTCGGCGCGCGAGTTTGGTGCCGGGCTCAAGCGCGCGCTCGAAGGCAAGACCGAGGAGGACGATTCCGACAAGACGGTCGTGGGTTCGATGGCCGATTTGGGCACCATCGCGAAACCGTCGGCGCAGATTGCGGGCGCCAAGGCCGACGCCACCAAGGGCACGACGGCCACCGGCAGCCAGGAAGTCGAACTCGAGTTCTGGCGCGCGATCAAGGACGGCAACGACCCGGACGACTTCGACCTGTACGTGCAGCAGTTCCCCACCGGGATCTATGCGGCGCTTGCGAAGCGCAAGATCGCCAAGCTGCGCGGCGTCGCGCCCGAGGAAACGGGCGCCAAGGCCAAGGCGGCGGCCGAGCAGGAAAAGAAAGAGGCCGATGAGGCGGCCAAGCGCGAGGCTGAGGTAAAGCAGAAGCTCGCCGAGGAAAAAGACAAGCTGGAAGCACAGCTGGCGCAGAAGGAAGCCGAGTACAAGAAGCGCGAGGCGGAGCAGGAGGCCAGGAGGCTTGCGGAAGCCAAGGCGCGGGCGGAAGCAGATGCCAAGCGCGAAGCCGACATGGCGAAGCGCGAAGCCGAGCAGGAAGCCAGACGGGCGGCCGAAGCGCAGGCGCGCGCGGAAGCGGACGCCAAGCGGGAAGCGGCAGCGCAGGCCGAATTGGCGAGGAAGGAAGCCGAATACCAGAAGCGCGAGGCCGAGGCCAGTGCGAAGGCCGAGGCGGAGGCGAAGGCGCGCGTCAAGCGCGAGGCGGAGGAGAAGGCAAGGCGCGAAGCGGACGCCAAGGCGCGTGCTGAGGCCGAGGTAAGGGCGAAGAAGGAGGCCGAAGAGCGCGCCAAGCGTGACGCCGAGGCAGCCAAGCGCGAAGCGGATCTGAAGAAGAAACTGGCGGAAGCGCCGCGCGCAAAGCTGCCAGTGGTGCCGATTATCGGAGCGCTGATCGTCATTGCGGTGGTCGGCGGCGGTTCGTACTACTACTTCACGGCCGATCAACGTGCGCGGCAGCAGGAAGTCCTGCGTAGATTTGAAGAAGCCACCAAGGCGACAGAGGACCTGAACAAGGCCAAGCAGGCCGAAGTCGAAGCGCAGAAACGGGCCTCTGAGGCCAGGGCGGCGGAGGATGCCGCGAGGAAGTCGGGCGATACGACAGCGCTGAAAGCGGCGACCGACGCGAGGTTGAAGGCCGAAGCCGAAGCGGCAACGCAAAACAAGCTCGTGCAACAGCGCGAAGCGGACGTAAAAGCCAAGCAGGACGCGGCCAAGAAGGCCAAGGAAGACTCAGAAAAGCGCGCCGCTACGGATAAGGGCAAGGAAGTACAGAAGGAAGTCGCGGTGGCGCCGACCAAGGCTCCGGAGCCTGTCAAGCCTGCGGCTCCGGCGCCCGCCGTGGAGCCTGCCAAGTCCCCGGTCGCAGCGCAGGAAGCGCCGAAGGCGCCGCGCGCGATGACACGTTCCGAAAGGGAAGCGCAGCGCGACGCCGAAGTGGCCGCCAAGGCCATCGGCAAGCCCGCGGAGCAAGTCGCCGCATTGTCTCCGTCCGTCGCGGCGACCCCGGGAGCGGCTCCGGGCGCGGCGCCCACGGCCGCGGCGCCGAGCGCGCCCGCCGCCAAGGCGGGCGGTTCTGATACCGAGGCGATGTACCAGCAGGCGTTGGCAATGGAGAGTGGCGGCAAGGCGGCGGATGCAGTCCGCATCTATCGCCGCGCAGCGCGTGCGGGCCATGGCAAGTCCGCGAAGCGGCTCGGCGACATATTCGACCGTGGCGTGCCCGGCGTGTCGCGCGACTACGCCGAATCGCTGCAGTGGTACCAGACGGCGCGCGACCTGGGCGAGACGGTCGAAGTCTCCGGCAAGCGCTGACGCCTGGTTCAGCCAGTCTTCGGTTGCGCGAGGCTGGATGCGAAGCGAGCGGCATGACGAGGATTTGCGATGAGTGAGCGCCCGAAGGACGGCGTTGACCCTGACGCGACCGTCATGATGCCGCGCGGGCGTTCTGACGAAGAGCCGGACCCCGATGCAACGGTGATGGTCCCCGCCGCGCGGGTGGACGACGACGCCACGGTGATGATCCCCTCGCAGCGCGTTGACGACGATGCCACCGTAATGATCCCGGCGCGCAACGTCGACGACGACGCCACGGTGATGATTCCGGGTGGCAGCCACGTCGAGGGCCCGGATCCGGATGCCACGATTGCCATTCCGACACCCGGACGACGGCGCGATGCCGTTCCGCTGGACCTGCCGCCCGCCCCGCCGGAAGGGCGCGCCTCGGCCGCCCCGGATCTTGGTGCGCTGGGCGGGCTGAATACCCTGGTGGCCGCGGCGAATCCGGTGCTGGCCGTGGTGCCGCAGATCCGGCACGCCCTGCGCCACCCCGACCCCGAGGGACTGCGCGCCACGCTGCGCGAAAGCCTGGTTGCCTTCGAACGCGACGCGCGTGCCGCAGGGCATGCGGAGGGCGTAGTCTCCGCCGCCGGCTTCGCGCTGTGCGCGCTGCTGGACGAATCGGCATCCTCCACGCCTTGGGGTGCAAGCTGGGCCAGCCAGGGCTTGCTGGCGGAGCGGCTTCCAGCCAGCGCGGGCGGGAAATACTTCTTCGAGCTCCTGGAAAGGCTATCCGCGGATCCGGCAGCGAACCTGGCGGGGCTTGAGTTTCTGCATGTCTGCCTCGCGCTCGGGTTCGAAGGCCGGTATCGCGGCGCCGGGAATGGCGCCGAGGATCTCCTTGCGCTGCGCGGCAAGCTACTCGATCAGATCCGGGCGCAGCACGCGCCGCATGATGGCGAACTTTCGGGCCGGTGGCGCGGAGTCGCGCTTCCGGCAACGCGACCGTCTGGCGGACTGGCGCTGTGGGCTACGGGGTCGGGCGTCGCGCTGTTTCTGGCCGCGTTGTACATCGCTTTCAGTTTCTCGCTTGGATCGCTTTCCGATCCGGTGGCGCGCGACCTGGCGCAGCTGAAGGCACCCGCAGGCGTCGTTGCGAGTGCCGCCAAGGCGGGCCGCCCGGCCGCGGAACAGGCAACGCCGCGCGTCAGCGAGCAACTCGCCGCGGAAATCGCCCGCGGCGAAGTCTCGGTGACGGACAGCGCGGGACAGAGCGCGATCGTGATCCGCAGCGACCGATTGTTCGCTTCTGGCAGCGCACGGCTCGAGAGCGGCGTGGAGGCCGTGATCCTGCGCGTCGCCGATGCGCTTGAGCGCGTGCCGGGCACGATCCTGGTGACGGGCCACACGGACGACGTGCCGATCCGCACCGCGCGCTTTCCGTCCAACTGGGAGCTTTCCACCGAGCGCGCGGCATCGGTGGTGAAACTCATCGCGGGCAAGCTCAGGGCGCCGGAGCGGTTGAGGGCTGAAGGGCTGGCCGACTCGGCGCCGGTCGTGCCGAACGACTCGGCTGCGAACCGAGCGCGTAACCGCCGCGTAACCATCATTCTGCGGAGCACGCCGTGAATCTGCTCGGCCTGATGAAGAATCGCTGGCTGCTGGGCGGCCTGGCGTTCTTCGCATTTTCGCTGGTTGCGTGGGCCGTTGGAGATCTGATTGCCCTGGGCAGCTGGCGGCCGTTCGAGACGCAGACGGGCCGCGTAGTGTTGATCGCAATCGCGGCCGCGGCCTGGGTCGGATGGGAACTGTGGCGTGCCCGCAGGGCGAGGCTCGAGAACGAACGCCTCCTTGAAGTGCTGGCCGGCGGCGACGGCGGCGGCGACGGCGAGGGTGCCTCGTCGGACAGTACAGTGCGAGCGACACACGAAATCGCGGTCCTGCGGCGGCGCTTTGAGGAAGCCGCCGCGATTCTCAAGAAGGCGCGCTTCAAGGGTCCGGATGGCGAGAGCCGCTACGTGCACGAGCTGCCGTGGTACGTCTTCATCGGTGCGCCAGGCTCCGGCAAGACGACGGCGCTGGTGAACGCGGGCCTCAATTTTCCATTGAAGGGGCAGGGTGGCGATCCGGCGCTCGCGGGCGTGGGCGGCACGCGCAACTGCGACTGGTGGTTCACCGACGAGGCGGTGCTGCTGGATACGGCGGGCCGGTATACCACCCAGGAAAGCGACCTGGAAGCGGACGCCGCGGCCTGGCAGGGATTTCTCGGCCTGATCAAACGTTTTCGCCCGCGCCGGCCCCTAAACGGGGCACTCGTGACGCTAAGCGTGTCGGACCTGATGCTCTGGACCGAGGACGAGCGCAGGCGGTACGCATTGCATGTACGCGCGCGGGTGACCGAGCTTTATGAACGGCTGGGCGTACGCTTTCCGGTCTATCTGCTGGTGACCAAGGCAGACCTGCTCGCGGGCTTCATGGAATTTTTCGGCGAACTGGACGCCGATGCCAGAAAGCGCGTGTGGGGCGTGAGTTTCAGCGCGCCTGGCGAAGGCTTCGTGACGGGCACGCCGGGACAGCGCTTCGCCGAAGAGCTGGTCGAGCTGGAGCGAAGGCTCCATGTCGAAATGCTCGCGCGCCTGCAGGGTGAGCGTGACCTGCAGCGGCGCGCGGCGGCTTATCGCTTTCCCCAGGAGTTTCATGGCGTAGGTCCAATGATCGAGCAGTTCCTCGATTCCGCGTTCATGGGAGTCCAGGGAGCTCCCGAGCCCATGCTGCGAGGCGTGTATTTCACCAGCGGCACGCAGGAAGGCAATCCGATAGACCGCGTATTGGGAACGCTGGCGCGCAGCTTCAAGCTTGAGCGCACTGCGGAGCCGGCAATTGCCGCGGGCAGCGGCAAGAGCTTTTTCCTCACGCGGCTGGTGCGCGAAGTCATCTTTCCAGAATCCGGGTTGGCCGGCAGCGACGAGGGACTGGAGCGCCGGGAACGACGCGCGAAAACACTTGCATACGCCGCTATTGCCGCGACAGGCATTGCCTTGGCCTCTCTATGGACGGTGAACTACTTCGGCAATCGCAGCCTGGTCGCATTGACGCAGGCCAAGGCCGCGGCGGCGAAGGCGGAGCTTGAAAAGCTCGGCGTGCCGCGCTCCGGGGACGAGTCGCAACTGGTGCGCGCGCTGAACGCGTTGCGCGATCTGCCGGGCGGCTACAGAGAGCGCGCCAGCGGCGCCAGCCGGTTCGGATTCGGACTTTCGCAGGACGAGAAATTGGGCGCGCAGGCATTGCGTGCCTACAGGAACGCGCTGCGCGACGCGCTTGAGCCGCGCCTGGCGGCCTCGCAGAACGACTCGTCGAAATGGCAATTATCGGAAGCGGAGCGGGCCGCGCTGGCGGATCATGTGCGTGCAATCGCGGACGAGGCCATAATTACAGATACGCGCCGCAAACCGGCGCCGGCAAAGGCGTCATGAGCGAATCATTCGAAACAGGCTGGTATGGAAAACTCCCCGCGAACGGGGATTTCGCCACGCGGCGCCTGCCGCCGTCCTTCATCGAACCCTGGGATGCGTGGCTGAACAGCATGCTGGTGGGCAGCCGTGAACGCATGGGCGCCGGCTGGCGCGATGCGTTTCTGTCCGCGCCTGCCTGGCGTTTCGTGCTCGCGCCCGGCGTGGTGGGAGAGCAGGGCTGGGTGGGCGTTCTGGTGCCCAGCGTGGATTCCGTAGGGCGCTATTTTCCGCTTACCGTGGCGAGCGCATTGCCCTCGCAGAGTCTCGACCCGGTGACGACAGTGGTTCGGGCGCACAACTGGTATGGCGAGGTCGAACCGGTGGTCTACGCGGCGCTGCAGCCCGAGTCCGAAATGGAGACTTTCGATGCGCAGTTGCGCAACCGCCGCTTTCCGGCGGAACTGATCGCGGTTCCCGAAACCACGGAGGAAACCGTGCCGCCGCGCGGTCGCGGCCAACGCGCATTGTGGATTCCGCTCGGCGCCGATTTCCAGGGCGAGGCCGGATTGCGCGGCCTGGCCAAGCCGCTTGCCGAACCCTATTCCGCATGGCTCGCCGAGGAATCGGAGATTTTCGGCCGCAGCCTGATGCTGTGCGAGAAACTGCCGGGCGTGGAGCAGTTCTGCGCGATGCTCGATGGCAAGTGGGGCACGCGCCCGGGCGAGCGCCAGAGCGCCTAGGCGCGACGCCATGTCCCTATCGCTCAAGATCTCGAAGAAAGTCGGCGGGCGCGCCGACATGATCGCGAGCCGGTCCTGGCCGCAGAACCGGATCACGGTCGGACGCGGCGAGGAATGCACCCTCGTGCTCGAGGATCCACGCAAGCACATCTCCCGCGTGCATGTCGAAATCGAGGAGAAGGACGAAGGCGCGTTTCACCTGACCATCGTCTCGAAGGTGAATCCGGTCTACGTCAATGGCAAGAAGCATGCGCCCGGCAGCCACATCGAATTGAGCGCGGGCGACCGGTTCGAACTTGGCGAGTACGAACTGGAACTGCTGCCGCCGCCGGCGATGCACAAGGCCGATGCGCAGGTCTCCGCCGTCGAGGAAACGACGCGACCCGACAATCCGAAACTCCAGATGGCGAACAAGCCGGCGCCTCCGCCTCCGCCTCCGGCTCCGGATCCGATATTCGAAGAGGCGACGTTCATGGGGCAGAAGGCGCCGCCCGCGGAACCCGACCCGCTCGAAGGGCAGGTATTGCCGCCGGTCGAACCGGGCCTGTTCGACGAGCCGGATACCGTGAACGAGTCTGCCGCGCGGGCTGAACCCACCGCAGCCGAAGCCGATGTATTCGGGGAGGCGACCTACGTAGGGGCTGCCAGTCCCGCGCCGAACGTTTTCGACGAAGCAACCTATGTTGGCGGCAGGCCGCCGCAGGAGGGTGCGGCGGCTGCGACGCTGCCCGGCATCGGGCGGGCCGCAAGCGCGTCTGGAATGGGAATGCGCGAGGCGGTGACCGTGTTTCTCGAAGGCGCCGGGCTTGCCGGCAAGGAGGTGCGGGAGGCCGAAATCGAAGAATTCCTGCGCCAGGCGGGCAAGATCCTGCGCGCCTCGATCGAGGGAGCCATGGCGCTGCTGGCGGCCCGCGCCACGGCGAAAAAGGAATTGCGCGCCGAAGACCGGACCATGGTGGCGTCCAAGGACAACAATCCCCTGAAGCTGATGTCCGACCCGCAGGAGGCGATGGCCTTCCTGTTCGATACCAAGAGTCGCGCCGACGGTTTTCTGGAACCCGTGCAGGCGGTCGGCGACGCCTTCGAGGATCTGCGCGCCCATGAGGTGGCCCTGTTCGCGGCCATGCGCGCGGCGCTGCTTAGCTCGATCCAGCGCTTCGACCCCAAGACGCTCGAAGTCGAGCTGGAAAAGAGCGCCGGCGGCCTGGGCCTGAACCGCAAGGCGAAATTGTGGGAGCTGTTCGCCGGCTACCAGCAGAAGCTGGCGCGCGATGCCGACGACGATTTCAACAAGGTCTTCGGGCGCGAATTCATGGGCACCTACATGGCCCAGGTGAAGCGGCTGCGCGGCGGCGGGCAGTAGAGGAGCCGCCGGCAGGCTTTGCGACAGGGCTTGCCAAATGCCCTGATACTGTATAAAAATACAGTATCCATGGCCACCCTTGCAGAAATCATCCAGCGGCAAGCCGTCTGGCGCGGCGGGCCCATCCCCGCCCTATCGGCCGAAGCGGCCGTCCCGACCGGGCATCCCGGGCTCGATGCCGAACTCCCCGGGGGCGGTTGGCCCGTCGGCGGGCTGGCCGAGGCCTTCTGCCATGCCGAGGGCATTGGCGAGCTGCAGATCGTGCTGCCGGCGCTCGCCGCGCTGACGGCGGCGGGGCACCGCGTCGCCTGGCTGGCGCCCCCGCACTTGCCTTATGCGCCCGCCCTGCGTGCGGCAGGCGTGCGCCTGGAGCAGTTGACCGTCATCCGTGCCCCGGGCAGGCGCGACGCGCTGTGGGCCGCGGAACAGGCCCTGCGCGCCTGCAGTTTCCACGCCTTGCTGCTGTGGCTGCCACGGGCGAGCTATGTGGAATTGCGGCGGCTGGCTGTGGCGGCGCAGGCTGGTCCCGGCTTCGTGCTTGCGTTCCGGCCGCCGGAAGCGGCCTGCGAATCCTCGCCCGCCGTTCTGCGGTTGACGCTGGAAGCAAGGGAAGGACAACTCGAGGTGCATATTTTGAAGAGGCGCGGCCTGCCCCTGGCGGCGCCATTTCCACTCCCCATCGAAAGGCCGGCTTTTGAAAGACCCGTTTTTGCTCCCCCCGCTTTTGCTCCCTCCTCAAGTGCTCTGGGTCGCGCTCCATTTCCCGCAGCTTCGGCGCCAGGCGCTGTCGCGCGGGCATGCGTCGCCTGAACCGGAGCTGGAAGCGCTGGCGGCGGTAGCCGCCTGGGCCTGCCAGTTCACGCCGCGCGTTTCGCTCGAACCGCCGCAGGCGCTGCTCATGGAAATCGAGGGCAGCCTGCGTTATTTCGGCGGCCGCTGGAAACTCCTGGCGCGGCTGCGCGCGGGACTGGCACGGCTCGGTTTCGAAGCACGCCTCGCCGAAGCATCGACGGCGCGCGCTGCCCTCTGGATGGCGCGCGGGAGCGGCAGCCGATTGGACGCGCAGCCGGTCGCCGTTACCGGCCTCGCCCTTGACGCGCTCGAACTGCTCGCCAGCCTTGGCGTGAAGACGCTGGGGCGATTGATGAACCTGCCGCGGGGCGACGTTACGCAGCGCTTCGGGCAGACCCTGGTCGAACAGATGGACCAGGCGAGCGGCAGGGCGCCCGAAGCACGAAAATTCTTCGTCCCGCCCGCCCGCTTTGCGGCGCAGCTCGTATTGCCGGCACCGGTGGCGCAGGCGGAACAGGCCTTGTTCGCCGCCCGGCGCTTGCTCGACCAGATGGAAGGTTTCCTCGCCGCACGCCAGGCCGGGGTGCGGGATTTTTTCCTGCAGCTGCTGCACGATGAACGGCCGGCGACCGGGATAAAAGTGGGGCTCGCTTCCAGCGGGCGCGACGCCGAGCACTTCGGCAAGCTGCTGCGCGAACGCCTGGCGCAGACCAGGCTGCATGCGGTGGTGGAGGCGATCCGCCTGGAGGCCGGGGAGATCGAGATCCTTCCCGAAAAGAACAGGCTGTTCTTCAACGATCCGCGCGCCGGCGGCGAGGAATGGCTGCAGCTGGTGGAGCGCCTGCAATCGCGGCTCGGCAGCGACGCGGTGCACGGCCTGGACACGCATCCCGACCACAGGCCGGAGCGTGCCTGGATTCCCGTGTCCCCTGAAGCGAAGTTTTTTCCAAAGGAAGAAGGGCAGAAAGGTTCCCGCCCCCTGTGGCTGGTCGATCCGCCGCGCCGCCTCGCGGAGGGGGAGTTCTCGCTGCTTGCGGGACCGGAGCGGATCGAATCGGGCTGGTGGGACGGCGCCGAGGCGCGGCGGGATTATTTCATTGCCCGGACCGGGAAGTCCTCGCTGGCGTGGATCTACCGGGAACGCGGCATGGAGGCGGGGGGGCATTGGTTCCTGCATGGATTTTTCGCCTGACCTGCCGCTGCAGTTACCCGGCTATGCGGAACTGCACTGCCTCTCGAACTTCAGCTTCCTGCGCGGTGCCTCGCATGCGGAGGAACTGGCCGGGCAGGCGGCACAACTCGGCTATTCGGCGCTTGCGGTCACCGACGAATGCTCCCTGGCGGGGATCGTCCGCACGCATGTCGCGGCGAAGGAAAAGAACCTCAAGCTGATCGTCGGCTCCGAGTTCCGCCTGCAGGACGGCCTCCGGCTGGTGCTGCTGGCGCCGCATCGCAAAGCCTACGGCGCGCTCTGCTCGCTTATCACCACGGGGCGCGGGCGGATGAAAAAGGGCGCGTATTCGCTTTCCCGGCATGATCTGGAGCCGCATCTGCCGGCCGGCCTTCTGGCCCTCCTGGTGCCGCGGGGAAAGCCGTCCTTCGAGGACGCGCTGTGGATCCGCGAGCGTTTCCAGGACAGCGGCTGGCTCGCGGCGGAACTGCACTGCGGCCCGAGCGATCCGGGGAAACTGAAGCAGCTGGAGGACATCTCAAGACGCTCCGGCCTGCCCCTCGTCGCAGCGGGCGACGTGCACATGCACCTGCGTTCGCGCCGGCGCCTGCAGGACACGCTTACCGCGATCCGCCTGGGCAGGACGGTGGGCGAATGCGGCGACGCGCTTTATCCGAACGGCGAACGCCACCTGCGCCCGCGCTCGCGGCTGGCGCAGCTGTATCCGCCGGCGCTGCTGCGCGAGACGCTGGTGATCGCGGAGCGTTGCGGTTTTTCGCTCGACGAATTGCGCTACGAATACCCGCAAGAGCTGGTTCCGCCAAACGAGACCCCGGCCTCTCATTTGCGAAAGCTCGTTTTCGAGGGGATGGACGAGCGCTTCCCGCTCGGTGCGTCGGTCAAGTTCCGCAGCATGCTGGAGCGTGAATTCGAGCTGATCAAGGACTTGAAGTACGAGGCTTTCTTTCTCACGGTGCATGACGTCGTGCGATTCGCGCGCTCGCGGGGCATCCTGTGCCAGGGGCGGGGCTCGGCGGCCAATTCGGCGGTCTGCTATTTCCTCGGCATCACCGCCATAGACCCGGTGGAAGGCAATGCCCTGTTCGAGCGGTTCCTGTCGAAGGAGAGAAAGGAGCCGCCCGACATCGACGTCGATTTCGAGCACGAGCGGCGCGAGGAGGTGATCCAGTACATCTACGGCAAATACGGCCGCGCGCGCGCGGCGCTGGCGGCGACCGTGATCAGCTACCGCACGAGGAGCGCGGTGCGCGACCTGGGCAAGGCCCTCGGCCTGGACCTGGGGGAGGTCGACCGTGTCGCCAAGTCCCTCTCCTGGTGGGACGGAGAATGCGTGCTGGAAGAGCGCATGCGCGAAGCCGGGCTCGACCCGGAAAGCCTGCCGCTGCGCCACCTGCTGGCGCTGGTCGGCGACCTGGTCGGCTTCCCGCGCCATCTGTCGCAGCACGTCGGCGGCTTCGTCATCTCGCGCGGCCCGCTCGCCGAGCTGGTTCCGGTCGAGAACGCGGCGATGAAGGACCGCACCGTGATCCAGTGGGACAAGGACGACCTGGAATCGCTGGGACTGCTGAAGGTCGACGTGCTTGCGCTGGGGATGCTGTCGGCGTTGCGCCGCGGACTGGAATTCACCGGCATCCGGAAGCTGCAGGATATTCCGTGGAACGATCCTGAGGTCTACAGGATGATCCAGGAGGCGGACACCGTGGGCGTTTTCCAGATCGAATCGCGGGCGCAGATGTCGATGCTGCCGCGCCTGAAGCCAAAGACTTTCTACGACCTTGTGATCGAAGTGGCGATCGTCCGCCCGGGACCCATCCAGGGCGGCATGGTGCATCCCTACCTGCGGCGCCGGCAGGGGTTGGAGCCGGTGGTGTATCCGAGCCTGGCGGTGAAGAAAGTCCTCGAGCGCACGCTCGGCATCCCGATCTTCCAGGAGCAGGTGATGCAGCTCGCCATGGAGGCCGCCGGCTTCACGGCCGGCGAAGCGGATGCATTGCGCCGCGCGATGGCGGCGTGGAAAAGAAAGGGCGGCCTGGAGCCGTTCGAGAAAAGGCTGAAAGAGGGGATGAAGGCGAACCAGTAC
>JANNXB010000265.1:0-12294 GCA_031409355.1 Betaproteobacteria bacterium
CTGGAAGAGGCGCGCCGGCTGGCCATGCGTCACAACAGGATCGTCTCGCCGGGCGCCGAATCCCTGTGGCTCGCGCTGCGCATCGAGCGCAAGCTTGGCGATCGCAACGCGGAGGCGAACCACGCGACCCAGCTGCGGCGGCGTTTCGCGACCTCGCGCGAGTACCAGCTGCTGCAGCGCGGGGAATATGACTGAGCTTGCGGGTGCGGAAGATGCGGTGACCGGCGCGGCCGCCGGCGCCGCTCCCGGTGTCGGTGCGGAACTGGCAAGTGCGCGCGCGGCGCTGGGGCTGTCGATCGCCGACGTGGCGCAGCAGCTCAAGTTCGCCGCGCGGCAGATCGAGGCGATGGAGCAGGAGCGCTTCGAGGCCCTGCCCAGCGGCACCTTCGCGCGCGGCATGGTGCGCTCCTACGCGCGCCTGCTGAAGCTCGACGCCGAACAGCTGGTGGGCCGGATGGCCGCGCGCGTCGCTGTGCCGGACAACGCCAAGGCGGTCGCCAGCACGCGCCGGCCGATCCCCATCATCGACAGCCACCGGCGCGGCAATCTCGTCTATGTCGCGCTGTCGGTGGCGATCCTGGGCGTGATCGCTGCCGTGGCGTTCGAGTGGCAGAGTGAGCGTTCCGGCGAGGCGCGCTTGAGTTTCGTGCCCGCGGCGAAGCAGGCGGAGGAGCCGCAGCGCCTGGCCTCGGTGTCCGCTTCTGCGTCCCCCGTCGAGATGAAGCCGTCGAACATTTCTCCTGCTCCTGCCGCGGAAGAGGCTGCGCCCGAAGCGCCGGCAAAAGTGGTGTCGGCGGAAGGCAGCCGGCGCATCCTCTTGAAGTTCGAGCGCGCTTCGTGGGTCGAAATCAAGGGACGAGACGGCAAGATGCTCCTCTCCCAGCTCAACCCAGCGGGCAGCGAACAGGCGGTCGAGGGCAGGCCGCCGTTCTCGCTCATCATCGGCAACGCGCAGCATGTGCGCCTGTCCTACGAAGACCGGCAGATCGACCTGACGCCGCACGTCAAGGTCGAGGTGGCGCGCTTCACGCTCGAATAACCGGGCTGGCGCAACGCATGGGCATGGCTCGCAGGGTTTCCAGGCAGGTGATGGTCGGCCGCATCGCGGTTGGCGGCGGCGCGCCCGTCGTCGTCCAGTCGATGACCAACACCGACACCGCGGATGCCGATGCCACGGCACGCCAGGTGCTAGAGCTCTGGCAGGCGGGCTCTGAACTGGTGCGCATCACCGTGGATACGCCGGTGGCCGCGGCGCAGGTCGCGCGCATTCGCGCCCGGCTCGACGAACAGGGCTGCGATGTGCCCCTGGTCGGGGATTTTCACTACAACGGGCACAAGCTCCTGACCCAGCACCCCGAGTGCGCCCAGGCGCTGTCCAAGTACCGCATCAACCCGGGCAATGTCGGCAAGGGCTCGAAACGGGATGAGCAGTTCGCGACCATGATCGAAGCGGCGCTGCGGTACGGCAAGCCGGTGCGCATCGGCGTGAACTGGGGCAGCCTCGACCCGGAGTTGCTCGCGCGCATGATGGACGAGAACGGCCGCCGCAAGGATCCTCTGGATGCGGACGAGGTGATGCGAGAGGCGCTCATCGTCTCAGGCCTGGAATCGGCGGCGCAGGCGGTGAAGATCGGCCTGCCGCCCGAGCGCATCGTGATCTCCTGCAAGGTTAGCGGGGTGCAGGACCTGATCCTCGTCTACCGCGAGCTCGCGCGGCGCTGCGACTACGCGCTGCACCTCGGGCTCACCGAGGCGGGCATGGGTTCCAAGGGCATCGTCGCCTCGTCGGCCGCGATGGCCGTACTGCTGCAGGAAGGCATCGGCGACACCATCCGCGTCTCGCTCACGCCGGAGCCGAACGGCGACCGCAGCCGGGAGGTGATCGTGGCGCAGGAACTGCTGCAGACCATGGGCTTGCGCAGCTTCGCGCCGATGGTCGCCGCCTGCCCGGGCTGCGGCCGCACGACCAGCACCTACTTCCAGGAACTTGCGCAGCGCATCCAGGAGTTCCTGCGTGCGCAGATGCCGGTCTGGAAGCGCAGCTATCCCGGGGTCGAGGAGATGAAAGTGGCGGTGATGGGCTGCGTGGTGAACGGGCCGGGCGAGTCCAGGCACGCCGACATCGGCATCAGCCTGCCCGGCAGCAACGAGGTGCCGGTGGCGCCCGTGTACGTGGACGGCGAGAAGACCGTGACCCTGAAGGGCGGCCGCATCGCCGAGGAGTTCCAGGCGATCGTCGAAGCCTATGTGCGCGACAACTATTCGCCGGGCGCGCAGCGGCGGAGAACGCGCGGCAAAGCGGTTCCGATCAGGGCCGTATCGTGAAAAGTAGCGCAGGGGCAGGCGCGGGCACCACCCTGCAGGCGACGCGCGGCATGAACGACGTGCTGCCGGCGGATATGGCGATCTGGCGCGCCTTCGGCGCCAGCGTCGAAGCGTGGCTGGAGCGCTGGGGCTACCGCGCGATCCGTATGCCGCTGGTCGAGAACACGGCGCTGTTTCGCCGTGCCATCGGCGAGGCGACCGACATCGTCGAGAAGGAAATGTATTCCTGGCGCGACGAGCTCAACGCCGAGGAGCTGACGCTGCGCCCGGAAGGCACCGCTTCATGCGTGCGCGCCGCCATCGAGCACAGCCTGGTCTATGACGGCCCGAAGCGGCTCTGGTACGGCGGGCCGATGTACCGCCACGAGCGGCCGCAGAAGGGCCGCTACCGGGAGTTCTTCCAGTACGGCGCCGAGGCCTTCGGCTTCCCGGGGCCGGATGTGGACGCCGAACTGATCGTCATGTGCGCCCGCCTTTGGCCGATGTTGGGACTAAATGCGCGGCCTGGCAGCATCCGGCTGGAACTCAACAACATCGGCTCGGCCGAGGAGCGTGCGCGGCACCGTGCCGACCTGGTGAAGCATCTCGAGGCGAACGAAGCGAAGCTCGATGCCGACGCGAAGCGCCGGCTGCACAGCAACCCGCTGCGCGTGCTCGATTCGAAGAACCCGATGGTGCAGGAGGTGGCGGCGAAGGCGCCGCCGCTGAAGGATTACCTGGGCGAGGCATCGCTGGCGCATTTCGAGGGCCTGAAGAAACTTCTCGCGGCGGCGGGAGTCGAATTCACCCTCAATCCGCGGCTGGTGCGCGGCCTGGACTACTACAACCTCACCGTCTTCGAGTGGATCACCGATGCGCTGGGCGCGCAGGGCACGGTCTGCGGCGGCGGCAGGTACGACGGCCTGTTCGCGCAGCTCGGCGGCAAGCCCACTCCCGGCGTCGGCTTCGCGATGGGCTGCGAGCGGTTGGTGGCGCTGATGAAGGATTCGGGCAGCGCGCCGGCGGCGCCCAGGCCGGATGCCTTCGTGGTGCACCAGGGCGAGGGCACGCTCGAGTATGCGTTCACGCTCGCCGACGCGTTGCGCGGCGCGGGGCATGCGGTGGTGATGAACGCGGGCGGCGGCAGCTTCAAGTCGCAGATGAAAAGGGCCGATGCAAGCGGCGCGTGGCTGGCGCTGATCGTCGGCGAAGACGAAGTTCGCGCAGGCGAGGTATCGGTGAAATCCCTGCGCAGCGCGGGGGAACAGCAACGCATCGCACGAGGACGCGTGGCCGGGGAATTCGTGGCAATCCTACAAAGGGTCAAGGCATAGTCATGGCATACGATCTCGAAGAACAGGAACAGCTCGCTTCCGTCAAAGGCTGGTGGAACGACAACGGCGCCAAGCTGCTGACGGTGATCGCCCTGGCCGCTGTCGTGGCCGCGGGCTGGCAGGGGTGGCGGATCTGGCAGGGGAACCAGGCGCAACAGGCGGGCGCGCAGTACGAGGCGCTGGTGAAGGCGGCGCAGGAAGGCGACGCCAAGGCCCTGCGCGACGCGGGCGGCACGCTGGTGGAGAGTTTTCCGCGCACGCTCTACGCCTCGATGGGGGCGCTGGTGGCGGCGCGCTTCCACGTCGAGCGCGCGGACCTGAAGAACGCCAAGGTGCAGCTGCAGTGGGTGGTCGAACGCTCACCCTCGGATGAGCTGCGCGACCTGGCCCGCCTGCGCCTGGCCGCGGTGCTGCTGGACGAGAAAGCCCACGACGAAGCGCTGGCGCTGCTTGAAGCGAAGCACGCGGCGCCCCTAGAAGGGCAGTACGCGGCGCTAAAGGGCGATGTCCTGGTGGCGAAGAACAAGCCCGCCGAAGCGAAGGCCGCCTACCGCGTGGCGATCGAGAAGGCCGACGCAAAAAGCGGCGCGTTCCGCAACAGCGTGCAGCTGCGGCTGGACGCATTGGGAGGGTGACAATGCGGCGGCTGACGGTGCGCAACCTGCCGGTACGCAATCTGCTGCGGGCGGCGGCGCTCGCCGCCGCCGTCCTGCTGCCGGCATGCTCGAGCATGCCGAGCCTGAATCCGATGGACTGGTTCGGCAGCACTTCCCGCGGCCCCAAGCCCTCCGAGTTGCCGGTGCTGACCAATCCGCAGGGCGTGAAGGTGCTCTGGTCCTCGAGCATCGGCGCCGCGGACGGCTTCTTTTTCAGCCCCGCGCTGGTCGGCGACGGCGTGTATGCCGCGTCGCGCGGCGGCACGGTGGCGCGGCTGGACGCGGCATCGGGCCAGGCCAGATGGCGGATCTCGGTGGGCAAGCGCATATCCAGCGGCGTGGGCAGCGATGGCACGCTCGCCGTGGTTGCGTCCGATGATGGCGAGGTGTTCGCGCTGGATGCGCAAAGCGGCGTGGTGAAGTGGCGCTCGCGGGTATCGAGCGAAGTGCTCGCGCAACCCAAGGTCAGCGACGGCCTGGTGCTGGTGCGCAGCGCCGACAGCAAGATCTTCGCCTTCGGCGTCGAGGACGGCAAGCGACGCTGGGTCTATCAGCGGCAGGCGGCGGCGCTGATCGTGCGTTCGCCGGTCGGCCTGATCGCGCATCAGGGACTGGTCTTCGCCGGCTTCTCGGGTGGCAAGCTGGTCGCGGTATCCCTTGCCGACGGCATCGCGCGCTGGGAAGCGACCGTCGCGCTGCCCAAGGGCGCGACCGAGCTCGAGCGCGTCACCGACATGGTCGGGGATCCCTCGGCGCAGGGCAGGGAAGTCTGCGGCGCGGCCTACCAGGGCCGGGTCGCCTGCTACGACATCCAGAACGGCAACCAGCTGTGGTCGCGCGAGATGTCGACGCTGACGGGCGTGTCCTTCGACGCACGCTATGCGTTCGTGAGCGACGACAAGGGCGCGGTGCACGCGCTGGACCGCACCAACGGCCGCAGCGTCTGGAAGCAGGACCGGCTCGCCTACCGCCAGTTGTCGCTGCCGCTGCCGCTCGGGACCGAAGTGGCGATCGGCGACCTGCAGGGCTACGTTCATTTCGTGGCGCGCGAGTCCGGCGCCTTCCTCGCGCGCCATGCCACCGACGGCAGCCCGGTGCGCGCCGCCCCGCTCAGGCTGCCCGCAGGTTTCCTGGTGCAGACCCAGAACGGCGGGCTATACGCACTGAACCTGCAGTGAAGCCAGTCGTTGCACTTGTAGGTCGTCCCAATGTAGGCAAAAGCACGCTGTTCAACCGCCTGACGCGCCGGCGCGACGCGATCGTGGTCGACATTCCCGGCGTGACGCGCGACCGCCACTACGGCGAAGGGCTGCTGGGCGGCCGTTCGTGCATCGTCATCGATACCGGCGGCCTGCAACCGGACTCCGACGAGGACATCTACACGGAAATGGCGCGTCAGACGGAGCAGGCGATCGTCGAGGCGGACGCGGTCGTGCTGGTCACCGACGCGCGCGCCGGCCTGGCGCCGGGGGATCGCGTGATCGCGGAAAAACTGCGGCGCCTGAAGGACCGGGTCTGGATCGCGGTGAACAAGTCCGAGGGCATGGATCCGGCCACCGCCGCCGCCGAATTCCACGAGCTCGGCCTGGGCAGTCCGGCGGCGATCTCCGCAGCGCACGGCAACGGCGTGGCCGAGCTGATCGAGGCGGTGCTGCGGCCCTTCCCGGACGAGCCCGAGCCGGTCGACGACGAGAAGAATCCGCGCGTCGCGATCGTCGGGCGGCCGAACGTCGGCAAGTCCACGCTGGTGAACGCGCTGGTCGGGGAAGAGCGCGTGCTCGTGTTCGACACGCCGGGCACCACGCGCGACGCCATCGAGGTTCCCTTCGAGCGCAACGGCCGCCGCTACACGCTCGTGGACACGGCGGGGCTGCGCAAGCGCGGCAAGTCGCACGGCGCGGCTGTGGAGAAGTTCTCGATCGTCAAGACGCTGCAGGCCCTCGAGGCTTCGAACGTCGCAGTGCTGGTGCTGGATGCGGTGGAGGGCATCACGGAACAGGACGCGCACGTCGCGAGCTACATCCTCGACCGGGGCCGCGCGGTGACGGTTGCCGTGAACAAGTGGGAGGCGGCGGACAAGTCGATGCGCGACCGCCTGAAGGACGAACTGCGCTGGCAACTGGGCTTCCTTGGTTTCGCCGACACGCTGTTCATTTCGGCGAAATCGGGCAAGGGCGTGAACGAAGTGCTGCGCTCGGCGGACGCCGCCTATGCCGCCGCGATGGCGAAGCTGTCGACGCCGAAATTGACGCGCGCGCTGATCGCCGCGGTCGAGCGCCAGATGCCGCCCCATCGCAGGGGCTACGCGCGGCCCAAAATGCGCTACGCGCACCAGGGTGGATCCAACCCGCCGCGCGTCATCATCCACGGCAACTCGCTGCAGCATGTGCCCGATGCCTACAAACGCTTCCTTGAGGGCTGGTTCCGCGAGGAGTTCAAGCTGCAGGGAACGCCGCTGAAGATCGAGCTGCGCACCCAGGGCAACCCCTACGACGAGAACCGCAAGGCGCCGGTGCGCAAGCGCACGCTCGGGCACAGCAAGTCGGCGCCGCGCGTCAAGACCGGCGGCAAGTCAAAAAAGCAGTACCGAGAGAAAGCGTCCGGGCGCAAGCGCGCCTAGCCCCGCCCCGGCGAGGCCGAGCAGGGTACCGACCATGAAGCCCTTGTGCGCGCGCACGTTGCCGCGGCGGATGAACCAGATCGCGCAAGCGAGCGAGATCAAAGTCCATATCGAGAGCAGGTGGATCACCGACCAGCCGGCACCCTTGCGGAGTTCAAGGATCCAGAACGAGGACACCGCGACCACCACCATTGCCAGCACCCAGGTCCACCCCATCCATCTGTGAACGCGCGTGCCCTTGGTCATGACCATCTGCGCGATGCCGATGGCGACCGCAGGTACGACTGCGGCGAGGTGTATCGCGCTGGGTAACGTCAGTTCCTGGGCCATGGCCGCCTCTGTTTAGAATGCCCTGACAAGGTTGGTCCAGAACATGACCAGCACGACGTTGCTCAAGGCGAAGGCGACCAGGCGGTGGCGCACCCGGTTGTAGGTGACGTGGATGGCGCTGTGCGCGATGCGCAGCCCGACGTACAGCCACGCGAGCGTGAGCGCAGCCTCGTTCACGCGCCCGATCGCGAGGTAGGCGAGGCAGGCGACGTAGAACAGCATCGGCAGCTCGAGCAGGTTCATCATGTTGCGGTTGGGGATGCTGACCTCCGGCGGCACGCGCTCGGATTCGCCGAACCTGAAGTCGTCCATCCGGACCTTGCCGGCGAAGCCCGCGCGGAAGCGGCGCAGCGGGATCAGCAGCAGCACGGCGAAAGTCAGCGTCGCCAGCGCCACCATGGGGAACAGGAGGCTCGTCTTATCTAATGTTGACATCGTAAACATAACTCTAGTAGGATAAGTGGTCAATGTCAACATCAAGGCCGAAAAAGCGCAGCTACCACCATGGCGACCTGGAGGCGGCCCTGATTCGTTCGGCCGGGAATATCCTGGAAAAAGAGGGGCTTGAAGCTCTCAGCCTGCGTGAAACTGCGCGCCGGGCAGGAGTCTCCCACAACGCTCCGTACCGGCATTTCGCCGAGCGCGAGGCGCTCCTCGCGGCGCTCGCCAGGGAAGGTTTCGAGCGCCTCGGGGCGGCGCAGCGCGAAGCCGCCGATAAGGGCGGCCTGCGCGCCATGGGTGAGGCCTATGTGCTGTTCGCGCTGGAGCACCCGCAACGTTTCCGGCTCATGTTCGGCGGCCAGATATCAATTGCGCGGCACGAGAAGTTGCGCGACGTGGCGACAAAGACCTTCGCCGGTCTTTCGGGTGCGCTGGCGGCGCGCGTGCCGGAAGCGCAAGGCGCGCGCGACGCGTCAATCGCCGCCTGGGCGCTGGTGCACGGCCTGGCGCTGCTGCTGATGGGCGACCGGATCGCGTCCGCGGCGATGAACGGACGCGAGCGCAAGGCGTTCGTGCGCGACGTGCTGGCGTCCGTCAGGTTCGCCGCAGGAGCGGCTTAGCGCTTCGCCGGCGGGACGGCTCAGCCGCCCGCGTAGGGCGCGAAGGCCGCGGCGCAAGCCGCGGCCTGCCGTTGCGGCTGCGTTTCGCGCTCGGCGTGGCAGCGCAGCAGGCGGAACACCGGCCTGCCGGCGTCGCGGATCTGCTCTTCGTGCTTCTTCCAGAGTTCCTTTGCCCGCAGCGGGAGACCCGCGGCGATGTGGCCTGCCATGCCCGCCATCAGCAGGTATTCGCGCGCGTCTCGCGTCAGGTCCTGCTGGCCGGCCAGCAAGCCTGAAGCCAGGTCAGCGCTACGCGCCGCGTCGCGCGCCCCGATCGCGCCGAACAACGCGATCCAGCGGCGCTGGAAGTCGTGCAGCGCCGCGAAGCAGGGCGCGCCGGCGAAGCGCGCCCACACCGCCTGTGCCTCGGCGGGCGCGAGATAGGGATTCACGGCGCGAGCGACGTTGATCATGCTGTGCAGCCAGACATCCTGTTCCTTCGGCTCGCGGCACTCGAGCAGGCGCAGTTTCGAGAGTTCGAGGTCTTTCTGCAGCTGCGTGGGGATGTTTTCGGGCTCGGGCGGCCTTGCAAGCAGGAAATCGCGCGCGTAGCGCGCGAGGCGCGTGTTCTCCACGCGCTCGAAGGTGCCGGCGCCCTTGTGTTGGGGATTCACCGCGCGGCGCTGCAACGCGGGCTGGAGCATGTCCAGCACCGGCACGCCGGCGTTCAGCAGGGCGACCACGTCCGAGGCGCTCTTTTCGGTGAAACGATGCCGCGCCGCGTTCAGGTCGAGGACCGGGTAGTAGTCGGAATTCGCCGGCATGCCGTAGCTTGCGAACAGGGGTTCCAGCGCGGCGCGGTCGCCGAGGTAGCGTGCATCGAGATCGCCCGGCGTCAGCACGTGCACGTTCAGCAGTTCCTTCGCGAGCGCGGGATGCTCGAACACGGCCGCCTTGGGCGGCAGCGGAATCGGCGTCGCCGAGGCGATGATCAGGACGTCGTAATCGCTCGGGGCGAACACCACGTAATGCGGGAACGCCTCGCCCAGCGCGCGCATGACGGAAGCGAGCAGGGAAGGGTCTATCTCATAGAGCTGGAACCATTGCACCAGGATGCCGCCCGGATTCAGGTGGCCACGGATGCGCTGGTAGAACTCGCGCGTGAACAGGCTCGAGACGCCGCTCACCCAGGGATTCGACGGCTCCGAGATGAGGATGTCGTAGCGCCGGCCGCGCGTGGAGAAAAAGGTCTTGGCATCGTCGATCCAGATCCTGCCGCGCGGATCGAAGTACGCCGAATTGTTGCGCGGCGCGAAACCGCGCGCGGCCTCGGCCATGGCGGCCTCGATTTCGACCGTTTCGACCACCTCTAGGGACAGGTCCTGCAACAGGGTATGCATGGTCAGGCCGGTGCCGATGCCGATGACCGCGGCGCTCTTCGCGTCGGGCTTTAGGGCGAGTGGCACCGCGGCCGTGAGTGTCATGGTTATTTCATCGGAGCCGCGCGCGCCCTCGGGATTCAGGTTGATCGAGCCGTCCGATTTTCCGTTGGTGCGGATGCTGGTGGCGTCGGTGTAGCGCACGAGGTGGACGGTCGCCGTCTTGCCGTCCTTCTGGAACAGGATCTCCGCGTCCTGCGAGCTGGACAGGTCGCCATGGCGGAATACGCCGGCGGTCATCTTGTTGGCGTTAAGTTCGAACAGGAAAGCAACCGGCACGAACGCCAGCACGCAGGCCGCGAGCGATGCCGCGAAGGGCCAGGATTGCGGCGAGAAGCGGCGCAGCAACGCGAGGCCGAGGACGGCGTCTATCAGCGCGCCCATCACCAGCGTGCCCTTGAGTCCGAGCAACGGCAGGCCCAGGTGCACCGCGGCCAGCACGCCGCCGATCGCGCCCAGGGTGTTGACGGCATAGACCTGGCCGATGGCGCGTTCGCCCGCGCCGCTTCGCAGCAGCGCGCCGGTGATCAGCGGCAGCGTCATGCCGGCGCAGAATGTCGCGGGCAGCATGACGAGCGCCGAAACCCCTTGTCCGGCGAGATTGAAGAACAGGTAGCCGGCGTCGGTGCGTGCCAGGCCCTTCATGAAGTATTCCATCAGCCCGAAGCTGAGGTCGTAAACGGGCAGCGTGGCCAGCGCCAGCAGGCCCATCGCAACCTGTACCCAGCCCAGGAGCCGTTCGGGATTGGCCACGCGATCCACCAGGCGGCGCACCGCCAGGCCGCCGAGCGCGAGTCCCAGGATGAAAGTGGAGAGCATCAACTCGAAGGAGTGCGTAGAGGCGCCCAGGACCAGCGATAGCATGCGGATCCAGCAGATCTCGTAGATGAACGACGCCATGCCGGTCAGCAGCGCGACCGTAAGCAGCAGGTTTGCCCGCGACGTACCGGCAGCGCCGCCGGCATCGCGCGCCGGGATCGGCGGCGGCAGGCTTGCGGGACGCGCCAGCAGCGCGACGACCGCGGCCAGCACGAGGTTGATGATGCCCGCAGTGCGCAGCGTGCCTGGCAATCCGGCCCACGCGATGAGCACGAAACCGCTCGCCAGCACGCCTGCGGCCGCGCCCAGGCTGTTGGCGAAGTACAGCATCGCAACCGGCTCGCCGAGCGCGGGGCGGGTACCGACGTTTGTCGCCCGCACCAGGCCTGCGCTCATCAGGGGGAAGGTGGCGCCCAGCAGGATGGATTGCGGCAGGATCAGCACGCAGGCCAGCCCGAGTTTCGCGGCCAGCGCCAGCGAATCCACCCCCAGCGCGGGCAGCAGGCTGGCGTATGACCAGTCGGTGACAACCACGAACAATTCGTGGAATACCAGCGCGCAGGCGCCGATGGCGGCCTCGATCGCGGCGTAGGCGGCAAGAGGATTGCGAATGCGGGTGGAGAAGCGCGCGCAGAGCGCCGCGCCCAATGCCATGCCGCCCATGAACACGATCAGCACCAGCGATTGCGCGTAGGCGGCATGTCCCAGGTACAGCTTCAGGTAGTGCGTCCAGACGGACTCGTAGATGAGCCCGGCGAATCCGGAGGCGATAAACAGGACATAGAACGCGTAGCGGGGGATATGCGGCGGCGCCATGGCGGCGCTTATATCATGCTGAGATCATGCACGTCGCCGCGCGCCTCGCCGCGTACTACTTCGCGTTCTTCGCCCACGCCGGCGCGTACGTGTCGTACTTCGCCCTCTATCTCGCGGCGCGCGGGCTGACGGCGGGCGAGATCGCGTTCTGCGTCGCCATGCCGCAGGCGGCGCGCATCGTCGCGCCGGCCCTCTGGGGCTGGCTCGCGGACGCCTGCGGCGAGCGTCATGCCGGCGCCCGGCGCGCGATCATCGTGTTCTCGGCCTTTGCCATGCTCGCGGGGTTCGTCGCGCTGCCGTTCCAGGAGAGCACCCCGGCGATCGCGCTCACCCTGCTGCTGCTAAGCTTTTTTTCGGCCGGCGCGGCGCCGATGGTCGAAGCGATTACCTTTTCCGTACTCCAGGGACGTACCGGCGACTACGGCCCGATCCGGCTCTGGGGCTCGATCGGATTCATCCTCGCGGTGCTCGGCGTCGGCGCCTGGCTGGACCGCGCCGACACCTCGATCCTTACCGGCATCATGATCGCGTTGTCCGCGGCGACCTGCGTGGCGTCGCTCGGCTTGCCCACCGGCCCGGTACACGCGTCGCAGGCCGGGCAGCGGCTGGGCGCGGTCCTGCGCCGGCCCGAAGTGCTGGCGTTCTTCGGCGCCTGCTTCTGCATGACCGCGGCGCACGGCACGCTGTACGTGTTCTATTCGATCTTCCTGGAGCAGGCCGGCTATTCGAAAATGCTCATCGGCGTGCTCTGGACCGCCGGGGTGATCGCCGAGATCGTGCTGTTCCTGCGCCTGCCCGAGGTGATGCGGCGCTTTTCCCTGCGCGCGCTGCTGCTGGCGAGCTTCCTTTGCGCGGTCCTGCGCTTCCTCGTCATCGGCTGGGCCGTGGACTCGCTCCTGCTGCTGGCTGCGGCGCAGGTACTGCACGCGGCGACCT
>JANNXB010000266.1:0-1644 GCA_031409355.1 Betaproteobacteria bacterium
TCGTCCGCGACCCAGCTGCCGCCTTCGAGCTTGAGCACCGAGGAGTAGTCCTCGGGCGTGCAGCGGTATTTCTTCTGGTACATCTCGCGAGTCCCCTTGTCGGTGCCGGTCGCGATGATCGCCAGCTTGTAGGTGATCCAGCGGCGGTCCTGGTGCTGCTTGGCCTCGCTCTTGAGCACCTGCACCGATTGCAGGTCGAAGTCCGGCCGATGCTTTTTCCAAGCCTCGGTGAATATCGCGACGGCCTGCGCGCTGGATGGCGGGGCAACCGCCTTGCTCTGGGCGGTTGCGGCGCCCGCGGCGGCTGCAAACAGCACTCCGATCATCAGGTGTTTCATGGTTCCTCCGTCATGTTTCAAGTTGACCGCTTGGTTCGGTGTCTCCCGGCATGGCCAGCGTCAGCACGCGGCCGCCTTTCGCCCGCGAATGGATCTGGCAGCGCGGAAAGTTCAGGTAGCGGCCTCTCCAGGTTCCTTCGCCAGCGCTGCGGATCTCGGACAGTGCAAGGATGCCCAACGGGCTGTTCAAGCCGATCCGCAATGCCTTGCCGAGCGCCTCCCGCGCGCTCCATAGCACGCAGCAGGCGGTTGCGGCGTCCACGCCGCCTGTCGCCAGCCAGGTCAGTTCCGGCGGCGAGGCTTCCAGTTCACCGAGGACGACTTCGGCGGAAACGGCGGCGATGGTTTCCAGGTCGATGCCCATCGGATACTCCGCGGGGAACGCCAGCGCTACCGCGAGGCCGTGAGAGTGGCTCACGCTCACCTCGATCGATGCCGCCCGGGGATGGCGCACCAGGGGCTGGCCGTAGACGCCGGCGTGAATCCCGATCTGCCGCAGGTCCGGCTCTTCCATGAGCGCGCCCAGCGCGCGCTTGGCGGCGAGCCGGCCAAGCAGGAAGCCCTGCTTCTTCGCGGCGAACTGAAAACCCTCGGCCTGTTCTTTCTCGACCTCGCTCAGGAATTCCCCGGGCGGAATCGCATCCGCCGACGCGAAGACCATCCGCCGCTCGATCGTTCCGTGCCGCAGGGTGAGTGACTGGATGCTCATGGGTTCTTCATGGCGAGGCGCAGCTGTTCCAGGCCCGCGGCGATGGAGATCGCGGGCGCGTAGCCGAGGTCGCGCCGCGCGGCGGAGATGTCGAACCAGTGCGCGGTGGACAATTCGTGCACGACGAAGCGCGTCAGGCGCGGTTCATTCGGATTGCCGGTCACCTTGTGTGCCGTCTCGAAGCACCACGCCAGCGCCAATGCCAGCCATACCGGCACTGCGCGCGTGACCTGCGGGGCGCCGGCCGCGAACAGCAGGCGGTTCACCATTTCCCACATCGGCACCGGCTCTCCCTGCGAGATGAAGTAGACCTTGCCCGCGATGGGCGAACCCGGCGCGAGGCGCTCTGCCGCGAGCAGGTGGGCGTCGGCGGCGTTGTCCACGTGCACAGTATCGATCAGGTTCGGGCGCGAACCAATGCGCGCGAGCTGGCCCGCGCGCGCGCGCGCGACGAGACGCGGCAGCAGGTGGTTGTCGCCCGGCCCCCAGATCAGGTGCGGCCGCAGGCTTACCGTGGCGAGTTGCGCATCGTTCGCCTCGCGCACCAGCCGCTCGGCCATGGCTTTGGTCTTCGGATAGTGGGCTCCGAAGCTGGCC
>JANNXB010000267.1:0-11955 GCA_031409355.1 Betaproteobacteria bacterium
TTCTTTTTTTTGCCCGCTACCCTTCTTGATGCCTTCTTCTTGGACGATTTCTTTTTACCTGATGCTTTCTTCTTCTTTTTTTTCTTGCCGCCTTTTTTAGCTTTTTTCTTCGCCATATCAATCTCCTTAGAGGTTGCGAAAGAAAGCCCGGCCCAAGGGGCGCGAACTATTCAAACGCCGGACGGATGTCCGGCGCATTGAATGCTTGGAAACCCTCACCGCCCACCCCGGGCAGCCAGGTCTTGATACAGAATTTCCGGGTCGAGGCGGATGCCGCCTTCCCACGTTACGGTGGCGGACTCGGGATCCACGCTCACCTTCTCGAATTCCCGCACGTCGCGCCACAGCTTGAAGGCGCCGATCTCGAGCAGGTTGCCGAGGAACACGCTGCCCTCCAGGCCGTCGTCGAACCGGATCCAGAGCTTGTAGTCGTCCTCGGCCTTGCATGCGGTCACTCGGTGGTTCGTCGTCATTGCCTCATTCCCAGTTCAGGGCGCCGCCGGTCTGGTACTCGATGACCCGCGTCTCGAAGAAATTGCGTTCCTTCTTCAGGTCGATCATCTCGGCCATCCACGGAAACGGGTTGCTGGCCCCCGGGTACATCACGTCCAGGCCGATCTGCTGGCAGCGGCGGTTGCAGATGAAGCGCAGGTACTCCTTGAACATCGGCGCATTCATCCCGAGCACGCCGCGCGGCATGGTGTCCTCGGCGTAGGCATATTCCAGCTCTACTGCCTTGCGGAAGATTCCCGTCAGTTCCTCGCGGAACTCCGGGGTCCACAGGTGCGGGTTCTCCAGCTTGATCTGGTTCACCAGGTCGATGCCGAAGTTGCAGTGCATCGACTCGTCGCGCAGGATGTACATGTACTGCTCGGCCGAGCCGGTCATCTTGTTTTGCCGCCCGAGCGCGAGAATCTGCGTGAAGCCGACGTAGAAGAACAGGCCCTCCATCAGGCAGGAGAACACGATCAGGCTCTTGAGCAGCTTCTGGTCGGCCTCCGGCGTCCCCGTCTTGAAGGCCGGGTCGGTAAGCGTATCTATGAACGGGATCAGGAACTCGTCCTTGTCGCGGATCGAGGCGACCTCGTGGTAGGCGTTGAAGAGCGCGCCCTCGTCGAGATCCAGGCTCTCGGCGATGTACTGGTAAGCGTGGGTATGGATCGCCTCTTCGAAGGCCTGGCGCAGCAGGTACTGGCGGCACTCCGGCGCCGTGATGTGGCGGTAGGTGCCGAGCACGATGTTGTTGGCCGCCAGCGAATCGGCGGTGACGAAGAAGCCGAGGTTGCGGATCACCAGGCGCCGCTCGTCGTCGGTCAGCCCGTTCGGATCCTTCCACAGGGCGATGTCGCGGCTCATGTTCACTTCCTGCGGCATCCAGTGGTTGGCGCAGGCGGCGATGTACTTCTCCCAGGCCCACTTGTACTTGAAGGGCACCAGCTGGTTAACGTCGGCCTTGGAATTGATGATGCTCTTGTCTTCGACCCTGATGCGGCGGAACGCGGTGTCGGGGGCCGCGGCGGCGGGCGTGTGGGGGACAAACCCGGTCGCCGCCGGCGGCATGCCCAGACCGGACAGCGCCGTGGTCTTTCCCTCTTCTTCGAAATTCAACATTACTGGCACGCCTCGCAATCGGGGGTGTCAATGGCGCAGAATTTCGGTTCCGCGACCGTGGTCGAAGCCGCGCCCGAGGCGGCCATGCCGCCGTCGGAGGGAACCGCGTTCAGCGCGCCCGCCTTGCTGGTGGATTTCTCGGCGTGCGTCGCACCCATCGCGCGCAGGTAGTAGGTCGTCTTCAAACCGCGGATCCAGGCCAGCTTGTAGGTTTCATCGAGCTTCTTGCCCGAGGCGCCCGCCATGTAGATATTCAGCGACTGCGACTGGTCGATCCACTTCTGGCGCCGCGCGCCCGCTTCCACCAGCCACTTTGGCTCGATCTCGAAGGCGGTGGCGTACAGGCGCCGCAAGTCGGAGGGCGCCCGGTCGATGCGCGCGAGGTTGCCGTCGAAGTACTTCAGGTCCGAGATCATCACCTCGTCCCACAGCCCTGCGCGCTTCAGATCCGACACCAGGTACTCGTTGGTGACAGTGAACTCGCCCGACAGGTTCGACTTCACGTACAGGTTCTGGTAGGTCGGCTCGAGCGAGGCCGAGACGCCGACAATGTTGGCGATGGTGGCGGTGGGCGCGATCGCGACGCAGTTCGAGTTGCGCATGCCGTGCTGGCGGATGCGCGCGCGCAGCGGCTCCCAGTCGAGCGCCGAAGAACGGTCCACTTCGACGTAGCCGCCGCGCTCCGCGGCGAGCAGGTCGAGCGTGTCCTGCGGCAGGATGCCGCGGTCCCAGAGTGAGCCGCGGAAGGTCGGGTACTGGCCGCGTTCCTCGGCCAGTTCAGTCGACGCCCAGTAGGCCCAGTAGGACACCATTTCCATCGAGCGGTCGGCGAACTCCACCGCCTCCTCGGAAGCGTAGGGAATGCGCAGGGTGTGCAGGCAATCCTGAAATCCCATGATGCCCATGCCCACCGGCCGGTGGCGCAGGTTGGAATTACGTGCCTTGTCGACGGCGTAGTAGTTTATGTCGATCACGTTGTCGAGCATGCGCATCGCGGTGCGGATGGTCTTCGCGAGCTTCTCGAAGTCCAGGCCGGTGGTGCCGTTGCCGCGGTTGATCAGGTGCCCGACCAGGTTGACCGAGCCCAGGTTGCAGACCGCGATTTCGTCCGGTCCGGTGTTTAGCGTGATCTCGGTGCACAAGTTGGAGCTGTGCACCATGCCGACGTGCTGCTGCGGGCTGCGCAGGTTGCAGGGATCCTTGAACGTGATCCACGGATGCCCGGTCTCGAACAGCATCGACAGCATCTTGCGCCACAGGTGCACCGCCGGCACCTTGCGGAAGAGCTTTAGCTCGCCGCGCGCGACCTTGTCCTCGTAGCGCGTGTAGGACTCCTCGAAGGCGCGGCCGACCTTGTCGTGCAGCTCCGGCGCGTCGGAAGGCGAAAACAGCGTCCACTCCGCGTTCTCGAACACGCGCTTCATGAACAAGTCCGGAATCCAGTTGGCCGTGTTCATGTCGTGGGTGCGGCGGCGGTCGTCGCCGGTGTTCTTGCGCAGCTCGAGGAATTCCTCGATGTCGAGGTGCCAGGTCTCCAGGTACGAGCAGACCGCGCCTTTGCGCTTGCCGCCCTGGTTGACGGCGACCGCGGTGTCGTTCACCACCTTGAGGAACGGCACCACGCCCTGCGACTTGCCATTGGTGCCCTTGATGTGGGAGCCGAGCGCGCGCACCGGCGTCCAGTCGTTGCCCAGGCCGCCGGCGTACTTGGCGAGCAGCGCGTTTTCCTTGATCGCGTCGTAGATGCCGGTGAGGTCGTCGGCGACGGTGGTCAGGTAGCACGAAGAGAGTTGCGAACGCAGGGTGCCTGAATTGAACAGGGTCGGCGTCGAACTCATGAAGTCGAAGGTCGAGAGCACGTTGTAGAACTCGATCGCGCGCTCTTCGCGGTGCTTCTCGTTCAGCGACAGCCCCATCGCCACGCGCATGAAGAAGGCCTGCGGCAGTTCGATGCGCTGATCGCGCTCGTGCAGGAAGTAGCGGTCGTACAGGGTCTGCAGCCCGAGATAGCCGAACTGCAGGTCGCGCGAGGCGTTCAGCGCCTTGCCCAGCTGCGCGAGGTCGAACGTTCCCAGCGCCGGATCGAGCAGCTCGGCCTTGATGCCGCGGGCGATGAATTCGGGGAAGTAGCTCGCGTAGCGCGACTCCATCTCCACCTGCAGCACCTCCTCGCCGAGGACTTCGAGCCGGATCGTATGCAGCAGCAGCCGCGCGGTGGCGTAGCTGTAGGCCGGGTCCTTCTCGATCAGCGCGCGCGCGGCAAGCACCATGGATTTGCGCACTTCATCCATTGGCACGCCGTCATACAGGTCACGCAGCGTGCTTTCGCGGATCGCCGCGGGCGTCGCCCCCGGCTCCAGGCCGGCGCAGGCCGAGGCGAGCAGCCGGTCGAGCGCCGCGAGGTCGAGCGGCCGGCGCTGGCCGTTTTCCACCACGTTCAGGACCGGGCCGGTCGCCGCATCGGCCTGCACGCGCGCGGTCTTCTCTTGCGCGCGGGCGCGTGAACGCTCTTCGCGATACAGCACGTAGGAGCGCGCCACGTCGTGCTGGCTGGCGCGCATTAGCGCGAGCTCGACCTGGTCCTGGATGTCTTCTATATGGAAGGTGCCGCCCTGCGGCTGGCGCCGCACCAGCGCGTTCACCACGCCGTCGGTGAGCGAGACCACCAGTTCGCGGATCCGCGCCGAGGCGGCGCCCTGGCTGCCGCCGACCGCGAGGTAGGCCTTGGTCATCGCCACCGAGATCTTCGCCGGCTCGAAGCCGACCACGGCGCCGTTGCGCCGGATGATCTTGTAATCCGAATAGGGCGATCGTCGCGCAGCACTACCAGGCTCGGAAACGTCCACGCCGATGGCCGTGTTCGCTGCCGTTCCCTGCTGCGCGATTTGCATCTTCCGGTCTCCCTTGACCCTGTGTGCCTGCGCCGGGGAATGACAGCCCCGTTACGATCTCGCGCAGAACCACAATATGTAGTGGTGAAGTATTGATTGGCAACTACTTGTTGTGGGCGCACTCTAGCATGTAGATAAAAATTTGCAAGCAGGATGGACGTTGCGCACCGCAACATCTAGTGCTCGAATGCGGTGCACACCCTAGGGCTAGGGGGTTAGCAGGAAACCGGGCGGAAAAACGGGCGGGAAAACTACGGCGCGCGGGCCAGGTCCGTCAGCAAGCGCGGCCAGTCGAAACGCGCGCCCGGATCCGACTTGCGGCCGGGGGCGATGTCGCTGTGCGCGGCCACATCCCGCAGCGGCAGGACGCGTTGCAGCTTCTTCACCAGCCTGGAAAGGCATCCATATTGCGCGGCGCCGAATTCGCTGTCGTCGGTACCCTCGAGTTCGACGCCGACGGAATAATCGTTGCAGCGCTCACGCCCGCGCCAAATCGATACGCCGGCATGCCAGGCGCGCTTGCGCAACGGCACGAACTGGATCAGCGTTGCATCGCGCCGGACGAGGAAATGCGAGGACACGCGCAGCCCTGCCAGGTCCGCGAACGAAGGATGTGCCGCCGGGTCGAGCCGGTTGGCGAAGAGTCGTTCAATGGCGTCGCCGCCGTATTCCCCGCGCGGCAGGCTGATCGAATGCAGGACAAGCTGGGAAACCTCGGTGCCGGCCGGCCGACCGTCGCAGTTTGGCGACAGCATGCGCCGCGCCCCCGGTATCCAATCATGCCTTTCTGCCGTCACGTGCCTTTCAGCCGTCATCCTGCTCCGGTTCGCTGATGCCGAGCCGCTGCATGCGGTAACGCAGCGTGCGGAACGTTACGCCGAGCAGCTTCGCCGCGGCAGTACGGTTGAAGCGCGTCTTCGTCAACGCATCGAGGATCGCTTCGCGCTCCATGCGATCCAGATAGTCGGGCAGTGGCAGGTCGCGCATGCCGGCGCGCGCCTCGGTCGGCGCGCCCGCCGCCTCCTCGGCCGCACCCAGCCGCAGGCGCAGGTCCTCGGGCGCGATCTCGCTGGAACCGGAGAGTGCCGTGGCGCGCTCCAGGATATTCTCCAGCTCGCGGATGTTGCCGGGAAAGTCGTAGCCCCGCAGCTCCTGCAGCGCGCTGGCCGCGAGGCGCGCCGGCGCGGCGCCCGCCGGCGCCGCTAGCCGCGCCAGGATCGCGGTGGCGATTATCTCAACGTCCTCGGGGCGCTCGCGCAGCGGCGGCATCTTGAGTTCGATCACGTTCAGCCGGTAATACAGGTCCTGGCGAAAGCGGCCTGCTCCGACACCTGCGGCCAGGTCCTGGTGCGTGGCGCTGATCAGGCGCACGTCCACCGGGTCTTCCTGGGTCGCGCCGACCTTGCGCACGCGCTTCTCCTGGATGGCGCGCAACAGCTTCACCTGCATCGGAAGCGGCAGCTCGGCCACTTCGTCGAGGAACAGCGTGCCGCCGTCGGCGGCCTGGAAGAATCCGCCGCGGTCCTCCTGCGCGCCGGTGAACGCGCCCTTGCGGTAGCCGAAAAATTCGCTCTCCATGAGGTTTTCCGGAATCGCGCCGCAATTCACCGGCACGAAGGGCCGGTCGCGGCGCGCGCCGAGCAGGTGGATCTGGCGCGCGGCGAGTTCCTTGCCGCTGCCCGACTCCCCGGCGATGTGCGCCGGCGCCTGGGTGCGCGCGAGCTTGGCGATCATCTGGCGCACTTCCTCCATCGGCGCGCTCGCGCCGAGCAGCTGCTGGCCGGCGGGCACGGCGACGTTGCGCTCGGGCAGCGAGAGGGCCGACTTCACCAGGGTGCGCAACTGCTCCAGGCCGACCGGCTTGGAGACGTAGTCGAAGGCGCCCGCCTTTAGCGCGGCCACCGCGTTCTCGGCGCTGCCATGGGCGGTGATCACCGCCACCGGCAAGTCGCCCGCCAGCCCGGCGATGTGCTGCACCAGCTCGAGGCCTTCGCCGTCCGGGAGCCGCATGTCGGTCAGGCACAGCTGGTAGCGGGTCGCGCGCAGCCGCTCCTTCGCCTCGGCGATCGAGCCCGCCGAATCGACGCCCAGCCCCATCTTCGCGAGCGTGAGTTCCAGCAGCTCGCGGATATCCGGCTCGTCGTCCACCACCAGCACGCGCTGTTCACGCCCGCTGGGGTTCGGCGCGCGCCCACCGCTGCGCCGCTCGCCGCGCTGCTTCATGCCGGTTTCCTCCGCGCATTCTCCTGCCACGTCATGCGGCCTGCACCTCCTGGCAGAGGACGCGGAAATGCGCTCCCTGCGTGTCGTCGACGTATTCCAGCACCGCGCGATTCGCGGCGCACAGCTCGCGGGCGAGATAGAGGCCCAGGCCTGTTCCCTTGCTCTCGGTGGTGAAGAATGGCTCGAACAGCTGTCCCTGGATCGCGCGCGCGACGCCGGGACCGTTGTCGATCACGTTCAATTCTACTTGGTCGCCGTAGGCGTTCAGCAGCACCCGCACGCCGCCATCCTGGGGCGGCGCATGGCGCACCGCGTTGCGCAGCAGGTTCCACAGCACCTGGCGCAGATGCTCGCGGTCGAACTCGATCGTCACGTCGCGCATGCTCTCCAGGTGGAAGCGCGAGACGGGAACCGACTCGTTGGCGGCGAAGTCCTCGATGAACGCCGCCAGCCAGGCGTTCAGCGCGACGCGGTCGCTGGCGGCGCGGTCGCGCCGGTTCAGCTGCAGCACGTCCGACACCAGGCGCTCCAGGCGCCGCGTGTTGTCGTGGATGATGCGCGTCAGCCGGCTGCGGTCGCGCGCGACCTTTTCCTCTTGCAGCAGCTCGGCGGCATGGCTGATGGCGGACAGCGGGTTGCGGATCTCGTGCGCGATGTTCGCGGTCAGGCGGCCGAGCGCGGCGAGCTTCAGGCGCTGCGCTTCCTCGCGCGAGCGCGTGGTGTCCTCGACGAACAGCACGGCCAGGTCTTCGCCGGTCTCCATCAGCCGCATGCGCAGGCCGCGCCCGCGCAGGTCCAGCTCGGCGCGCGCGGCAGCGCCATCGCCGCCGCGCCAGGCCCGCCAGCGCTCGCCGAATCCCGGCAGCAGGCGCGCCAGCTCGATGCCGAGCAGAGCGCCGGCGCCCAGCAGGCGCTGCGCCTGCGGGTTATGTTGCGCCACGCGGCCATCGCGGTCGAGCACCAGCACGCCGTCCTGCATGTCGGCGATCACCAGCTGGTTGATGCGCAGCTGCGTCTCGAGCGCGCGGCCGTGCTGGCGCGCCAGGCTTTCGTTGGCGGCGACGCGCTGCGCCAGCCAGCCGGTGACGCCAGCGCTGGCGAAGCAGCCGATGGCGAGCAGCGCCGGCTGCAGAAAATTCTGCGTCGGCGCGTCGAAGCGCAGCACCCAGTAGCTCTGCTCGAGCAGCAGCGCGATCGCCGCGAGCGCCGCGTAGAGCAGCGCCAGAGTGCGTGGCGCGACCAGAGCCGCGCCGGTGAGAGCAATGAGCAGCATCACGCCGAGGCCCGAGTGGATCCCGCCGCTCGCGTACATGAGCAGCGTGATGGCGACGATGTCCAGCCCCAGGTGCAGCGAGAGCTGCAGGTTGAAGAGATCCCGCAGGTTGCGCAGCAGGCTGTGGAACACCACGCCGGCAATCAGGTACGCCACGCACACCAGCCGGAACGCGTTCAGGTGGTACGAACCGAGATTCAGCGCATCGCCGAAGAACAGCGTGATGCCGAGGAACAGCGCCGCCACCGCCATGCGATAGATGTTGAAATAGCGCAGCGAAGTCCAGAACGAATCGGGCGTGCGGTCGTCGCGCCCGAACAGCCCGGCATAACGCGGCGCGCCGGGAATGCGCGGCGCGTCCTGCATCAGCCGTCCTTTGGGCCGAGCCGCCAGTGCTCTTCACTGCAATAGAACCGCCCGCCGGCGCTGCGCGCCTCGCTCTTGGGCAGGTTGACGGCGCACTGCGCGCAGGCGACAAGCTCGCCTTTCTGCTCCGTGGCGTCGGGCGGCGGTTTGCCGGGTTGGGCGCCTCCGGGTCCTGCGATCGCGCGGCGCACCAGCCAGATGACGGCGACGACGGCAAGAATGATGAGAACCAGGCGTGTCATGGTCGGATTATGAGGCGTCTGGCGGAATACTGCCGAACGTAACTAGACTAGGGCGTCGTGGGTTTTGCCGCGCGCCTGCTAACGATAGACGTCTTTGCGATCGCCAATCGTGACAATCAGAATCGTCCGCGTCCGTTCCTGAATTTCGCAGACGAGCCGATAGTCGCCGATCCGGTATTTCCAGTACCCCTTGAGCGGGCCGGTGTAGGCCTCGCCCAGACCGTGCGGATCGTTGCCGGCCTGCAACCGTGTATCGATGAACCTCTGGATACGCCGCTGGTACTGCCGGTCGAGCTTCCCGAAGGCCTTGTCGGCCGCCGGCAGGAACTCAACCCGCCAAGCCATGCCGGCGCTTTACCTCGGCCCAGGGAATCGCCTTCCCGCCCTGGTTTCGAGCCACCTCGAGCGCACGCGCGTCCGCAAGTTCTTCCAGGTACGCCTCTACCGCGCGTCGGAGCAGCGCCGATTTCGGCTTGTGGGCGCGCCGCGCCTCGCGCGCCAGCGCAGCATCAATCTCGGGAGGAAGTTTCAAGTCCATTTTCTCGACCTGATCGTTGGGAAGCGAGCGCATCTTATCACCGGCAGGGGAGTCACCCGCTGCGCTCACGCCTTGCGAACGCCATGGTGGAAGCGTAGGATGATTGCAGCATTTCAGTCGCCTGCAAGTGCTTGCATCAAGGAGGTGAATATGAATCCGTCACGCGCATTCCTGCAACAAGTCTTTCTGGCGCTCGTCGTTCTCGTGTTGCCGGCTGCTGCGAGCTTCGCGCAAAGCGATCCTGCCAAGCCGCTGCGCGTGGTTCTCAAGGGCCACGATCCTGTTGCCTATTTCACCGAAAGCAAGCCGGTCAAGGGCGACCCGAAAATCAGTTACGACTGGGACGGGGAGCGGTACCTTTTTTCGAACGCCGGGAACAGGAAAAAATTCTCGGCGAACCCCGAGCGATATGCGCCGCAATTTGGCGGGTATTGCACAGGCACTATGGCGGCGGGAAGGCGGGCCGAGGCAGATCCCGAGGCATGGATCATCGCCAATGGCAGGCTCTATCTGTTCGGGCAGGCGAAGTTCAAGGAGATCGCGCAGAACGATCCGAACTGGCTCGCCGGCAAGGTTGTGGCGGCAAACCAGAACTGGCGGGCGAAGAATTAGCGGGGTTCACAATCCCGCCTTGCGCAGGCCGTCTTGGAGTTTGGCGGTGTACTCAGGATTCCTGAATCGCGTTCCGAAATTTTCCACCTCGAACATCGGACTGAACCGCCGCACCTGATCGGTCGCTCGCCGGGCTTCTTCGGCATTTCCTAGTTGTGCCAGAGTAGCGGCGCGTATGGCGTGCAGAGCTGCGAGCTGAGGGTGGCGCGCCACCAGGGCGTCTGACTGCGCCAGCGCCTCGCGATATCGCCCCGCGACGTAATACGCAAACGGGACGCTGAAAGCGTCGCTCACGCTGGGGTTCGGTTCGAAGCGCTTCGCGGTTTCCATGGCGACGATCGCCTCTTCGATCCGGCCGACGTACAGCAGGGCCATGCCGCGCTTAAAGAGGGCGGCCGAATCGCTCGAGTTCAGCTCGATAGCGCGCTCCGCGTGGCTCAGCGCCTCGTCAAACCTATCCTGATTGCTGTAGATTCCCGCGATCACAGCGTGAGCGCGTGTGTGGGCGCGCTGGTCCGGGGAGGCAAGCACGCGCTTGCAAAGCTCCTCCGCATGGCGCATTGCTTCCGCCACGTCTTCAAGCCATCCGTGGAGCGCACGCTGGAGTTCCGCTTCGGCGAGCGCGGTAAGAATCTCGGCGTATTCGGGCGCGAGCGCCTTGGCGCGCGCGAGCAAGGCACGCGCTTCGCGATTGGCGCTGCGTTCGGTGCGTTCCAGGAGAGCGCGGGCTTGCAATACCAGGTCGTAGGCCTCCAGGCTGTCGGTCGGCTTGTCGAACACCCGCTGTTGCTCGATGCGCGTGAGCTTGACCGCCAATGCGCCGACGATCTGCTTCACGATCCGATCCTGGATCTCGAACACTTCCGTGCCCGCGCCCTCGTAGCGGTCCGACCAGAGCTGTGCGCCTCTTGCCCCATCGCTCAATTCGACGACGACACGCAGTCTGCCGTCGGCGTGGCGCACGCTGCCCTGCGCGATATAGCGTACCCCCAGTTCGCGGCTGAGCTCGGCGGAGGTCACCTGGCGCCCCTTGTAGGCCTGGACCGCATTGCGCGAGATGACCATCACGCCCGAAAACCGCCCCAGCGCATTGATGATGTCTTCGGTGATCCCGTCGCTGAAATAGTCGCGCTTCGGATCCCCGCTCTGGTTGGCAAAAGGCATCACCGCGATGCTCGCGCGCGCGGACGGGGCCTGTGACGACTTCTTACCCACGAGCGACGCGAGCAAAGCACGCACATCCTTTGCCGAATCGGCAATGGCGATCCATGTGCCGATTGAAATTGCGAGCAGGAGAACTGCGGCAGCAACGACCCGCCAGGCCGGTCGGCGGCGTGGCCGGGCGACTTTCCGTGTCGCGCCAGAAACAACCCGAAACACATGCACCGGCCGTGCGATGTTCTTTACAGCATGCGCTCCCTGATCCTCGAAGCTGGCCGCAATCCGGTCACGCACCGTTTCCTGCACCATGCCAGAAACCGTGATGCTCCCTGGTTCGGCCAAGGTCTGCACTCTCGCGGCGATATTGACCCCGTCGCCGTAGATCGTGCCGTCGGCTTTCTCAATCACATCGCCCAGGTGAACGCCAATACGAAAGCGCATACGCCGGTCTTCCGGCGTCGCTTGCGCCGAGGATTCGAGTTCCTGCTGAATAGCGAGGGCCGCGCTTACCGCCCCGATCGCGGTCTCGAACAGCGCGAGTACCGAGTCGCCCGCCGTGTCGATGACGCGGCCCTGATTCGCTTCGACCCGTGCCTTGAATACGCTCCGTGCAGCATCGAGCGCCGTAACGGTGGCATCCTCGTCCGCCGTCATCAGACGCGAGTACCCGGCCGCATCTGCGGCAAGGATCGCTGCCAGCCGCCGTCGGCCGCTTGTATCGTTCAACGCACCCCCGAAAAGGTCTGTGCGCGGGAATACTAGCAAACGGAAAAGGGAAATTGGTCGGGGTGACAGGATTTGAACCTGCGACACCTGCGTCCCGAACGCAGTACTCTACCAGGCTGAGCTACACCCCGAAATGTGGCGACCTACGACTGACGGACCACCGAGAACGAGGCCAATTCTAGCAAAGAATCCTTGTACGCCGAGGCGGGAACCGCCTGCAACGCGCTGCGCGCGGCCTCGGCTTCGCGCAGCGCGACGTCGTGCGCATACGCGAGGGCTCCCGTCGCCCTGAGGGCTTCCAGTACCGGCGCG
>JANNXB010000268.1:0-4054 GCA_031409355.1 Betaproteobacteria bacterium
GGCGATCGACCTGTACGGGCTGTCCGAAGTCATGGGGCCCGGCGTCGCGCAGGAGTGCATCGAGACCAAGGATGGACTCACCATCTGGGAGGATCACTTCTATCCCGAGATCGTGGATCCGGTCACCGGCACGGTGCTGCCGGACGGCGAGAAGGGAGAACTGGTGTTCACCGCGCTCACCAAGGAGGCACTGCCGATCATCCGCTACCGCACGAGGGATCTCACGCGCCTGCTGCCGGGCTCCGCGCGCACCATGCGCCGCATGGAGCGCATCACCGGCCGCTCCGACGACATGCTCATCATCCGCGGCGTCAACCTGTTCCCGTCGCAGATCGAGGAGCTGATCCTGAAGCGGCCGGAACTTTCTCCCCACTACGTGCTGGAACTGTCCAAGCATGGGCCGCTCGATCACCTCACGGTCCTGGTGGAATCCGGCGACCCGGCAGCGGCGGGCAAGTTGCAGCACGACATCAAGTCCACCATCGGCGTCAGCACCGACGTGAAGATCGTCCCTGCCGGCACGATCGAGCGCTCCATCGGCAAGGCGAAGCGGGTGATCGACAAACGCCCCAAATGAGATTCCTGGCCTCCCTGCTTTTCTTCCTGGCCGCGGCGGCACAGGCAGCAGTCGGCCTGACGGAACTTCCGGGCATCGACGGCGATGGCCCGGTCATGGTGTTTTATCCCTCGAGCGGCGAGGCCAAGCCGCTAAAGCGCGGGCCATTCGCGCCCACCGCGGCCTGGCAGGGCGCACCGGCTCGCGGTAATGGCCGCCTGGTGGTGGTCTCGCACGGCTCCGGCGGATCGCCCTGGACGTATTCGGATCTCGCGCGCGTGCTCGTGGATGCCGGCTTCGTCGTCGCGATGCCCGAACACAGCGGCGACAACTACAAGGACACGAGCGGCATCGGCCCGACGAGCTGGCGGCGCCGGCCGACCGAGGTCTCGCGCGCCATCGACGCGGTCGCGCGCGACTTGCGTTTGGCGCCGCTGCTGCAATTGGACAAGGTGGGGATGTACGGCATGTCGGCCGGCGGGCACGCGGCGCTCACCCTGGCGGGCGGACGCTGGTCGCCGGCCGGGCTAAAGCGGCATTGCGAAGCGAATATTGCCGACGACTTCGCCGCCTGCGTGGGCCTGAGCACACGGCTGCGCGGGGATTTTTTCGATGGCTTCAGGATATGGACATCGCTGATCGTCATCGGCCAGAAGTTCAGCGACGCGACCTGGGTCAGCTACAGCGACCCCCGTGTGCGGGCCGTCGTCGCCGGTGTGCCCTATGCGGCGGACTTCGACATGGCGTCGCTTGCCACGCCCCGCGTGCCGCTAGGCATCGTGAACATGGGCGGCGACAAATGGCTCGCGCCGCGCTTTCATGGCGAGGCCGTGCTCAAGGCCTGCGCGAGTTGCACCGTCGTGGCAAACCTGCCCAATGGCGGGCACGGCGCGCTGCTGTCGCCGCTGCCGCCGAAGCTGCCGGAAGCGGCAGCCGAGCTTCTGAACGATCCACCCGGATTTGACCGCGGCGTGCTACCGGAAGTAGACCGCAAGATCGCGGCCTTCTTTCTAAAGCACCTGCTTCCCTAGCAGGACGACTGCGCGCCTTCCAGCGCGAGCAGTGCGCGCTTCCTGTTCAGGCCGCCGGCATATCCGGTCAGGCTGCCGTTCGAACCCACGATGCGGTGGCAAGGCACGATGATGCCGATCGGATTGCGGCCGGTGGCGGCTCCCGCGGCGCGCGCGCTGCCCGGGCGTCCCGCCTTCGCGGCCAGCGTCCCGTAGGTGATCGTCCTGCCGAAGCCGACGCGGGCGATCGCTTTCCATACCGAGCGCTGGAACGGGGTGCCCTCGGGATCGAGCTCTACCTCGAAGCGCGTGCGCCTGCCGGCGAAGTACTCCGCGAGCTCGCGCTTGGCCTGCTTCAGGGGCGCGTGGCCCGGATCGCGGCGCCATTCCTTCTGCTTCAACGGAAAATACTTCTGCCGGTTGAAGTAGACGCCGGAGAGGCCGTTTTCGGTCGCGACCAGCAGCATCCGCCCGTGCGGGCTTGCATAGGTGTCGTAGTAGCGCATGTTCATTCCTTTTTCTGTAGGGATTGCCAGAGGTGCATCACTGCGTACGCGCGCCACGGCCGCCAGGCTTCGCCGGCGGCGAGCACACGGCGCGCGTCTTTCTCGCCGAGGGCCTTCATCACGCCCAGGTCGGTGTGCGGGAATGCATCGGGCCAGGCCAGCGCCCGCATCGCGATGTATTGCGCCGTCCATTCGCCAATCCCGGGCAGCGAACGCAGGTTGTCGAGCGTCGCCTCGATGTCCGCGTTCGGCATGAGAACCAGGCTGCCGTAGGCCACCGCGCGCGCCAAACCGAGCACGGTCCGCGCGCGCGCGCCGGGCATGCCCAGGCGCGCGATGCGTCCGTAGGGAAGAACGGCGATCCGCTCGGCGGATGGAAAAATCCTCCGCAGCGAATCGAAAGGCGTCTCCACCGGATCGCCGAACGCCGCCGCGAAACGACCCGCGATCGTGCGGGCCGCGGCGACAGTCACCTGCTGTCCCAGGATCGCGCGCACCGCCACTTCGAAACCGTCGAACGCACCGGGCACACGCAGGCCGGGATGGGACTTCGCCAGGGCGCCGAGCGCCTGCGCGACTTCGGCCGGGTGGCAGGCAAGGTCCATCAACGCCTTGACGCGCGACAGTATCGGCGGCAGCGCTTTGGCGAGCGAGGCGGAGATCGTGACGCGAAGCGCCGGCTTCTTCTGCGACAGTGCGACCTCGATCCAGCCGACATGCCGCTTGCCGTCCACCGTGATGCGTGCGGTGCGGCGATAGCAGTTGTCCTCCACCGCTTCCACGCCGGCAATGCAGCGCGCCCCGAGGAATGCGCTGACCGCCTGCCAGTCGTAGGGCGGCCGGAAACTCAGTTCGAATATCAGCACGTCGGCGGCGCCTGGCGAGGGCGCGTGCCGGCGCAACTGTCCTGGCTGCAGCCGGTAGCGCTGCTTGAAAAGTGCGTTGAAGCGCCGCACGCTGCCGAAGCCGCTGGCGAAGGCGACATCGGTGACCGGCAGCAGGGTATCCGTGAGCAGGCGCTTGGCGAGCAGCAGCCGCTGTGTCTGCGCGAATTCCACCGGCGAGACGCCGAACTCGGCGCCGAAGGCGCGCCGCAAGTGGCGGTCGGTGATGCCCAGGCGCAGCGCAACGCTGTCCAGGCCCTCCTCGTCCAGCGTGCGGTCCTCCATCAGGCTGGCGGCCGCCTGCGCGAGCCGAGAAGTCGCATCCACACTCGCATTGCCGGGCGCGAGTTCGGGCCGGCAGCGCAGGCAGGGCCGGTAGCCGCCCGACTCGGCGGCCGCCGCGCTCGGATAGAAGCGGCAGTTTTCGCGTCGCGGCGGCTTGACGGTGCACACCGGCCGGCAATAGATGCGCGTCGAGGAAACCGCGACGAAGAAGCGGCCGTCGAAGCGCGCATCGCGCGCCTTCAGCGCGCGGTAGCAGGTGTTGGGATCAAGCGTCATGCAACGGAGTATGGGCGCGGCCGCCGGCCCTGTCTGGCCATTTTCGGACATGGCGGCACCCAGGTCACCTCAGGTCCGGAAATGGCTGGCGGGCGGTGTCTTGATTCTCGCGGGCACGGTGTTGGTCACGCGCAGTTAAAATTGCCGGCTCATGCCTGCCTATCCGCACCTCTTCCGTTCGCTCGAACTCCCCGGCGCGACCCTTCCCAATCGCATCCTGATGGGCTCCATGCATACGGGCCTGGAAGCGCGGCCCGACGGCATGCCGCGCCTGGCCGCTTTCTACGCCGAACGCGCGCGCGGCGGAGTCGCGCTCATCGTCACCGGCGGCTTCGCGCCGAACGACGCGGGCGAACTTAGCCCGCACCGCGCGCAGATGAGCACCAAGGAGGACGCGCAGCGCCACGCCATCGTCCCGAAGGCGGTGCACGACGCCGGTGGCAGGATCGTGCTGCAGCTGCTGCACTCCGGACGCTACGGCTTTCACCAGAACATCGTCGCGCCCTCGCCCATCAAGTCCGGGATCAATCCCAATCC
>JANNXB010000269.1:0-10938 GCA_031409355.1 Betaproteobacteria bacterium
CAGGGGCCGCATTTTCTTCCAGGCCCAGGCCGCGGACCAGGCGCCGTGCGCCACCAGGAAAGTCGCCATCGTCTGTTTCTCCTTGGAACTACTCGTCGGGACGCGGAACGATACCCAATTTTTCATAGACTGGCCGGATCGCGGCGCGGATTTTGGGCAGGTTGATCCAGTAGAGGAAAGCGGCCGCGAGCGCGAAGGCGCCGCCCAGGGCCAGGGTCGCCGGCGGGCCGATGCTCTCCGCGAGCACGCCTGCGCTCAACGCCCCCAGCGGCGCCACGCCGAGGAAGGACATCATGTAGATCGAAACCACGCGGGCGCGCATCCGGTCCTCCACGATGGTCTGCAGCACCGTGTTGGTCGAGGCCGCGGTGATCATCGACCCCATGCCGACCAGGAACAGCATCGGCAGGGCGATCCAGAGGGACGTGGAGAACGAAAACACGATCAGCGCGACGCCCGCCGCCGCCGCGGTGAACGGAATCTGGCTAAGCAGCCCGCGTATCGAGGGCCGTACCGCCAGGTGCACCATCCCGGAGACCGCGCCGAATCCGCCTGCGCCGATCAGGTAGCCGAGCACCTCCGAGCCGCCGTGGAACACGTCGCGCGCGAAGTAGGGCGCGAGCGACTGGTAGGGCTGCACGCAGAAGCTCGTCGCAGATAGGAGCAATAGCGCGCTGCGCGAGGGCAGGAAGCCGTACGCATAGCGAAATCCCGCCGCGAGCTGCTCGCGCCAGCCGGTTGTCGCCTTCTCGGTCTGCTGCGGCACCGCGCGGATCAGCAGCAGGGCGACGATCACGGCGCCCCGCATCATGGTGTTCAGTCCGAAGCCCCAGACTTCGCCCAGCCCGGCGATCACCGCGCCGCCGATCATCGGGCCGATGAAGCGCGCGCCGTTCATGAGGATGGAGCTGAAGGCGATGGCGTTGGGCAGGTCCTCCTTGCCGCCGACCAGCTCGACCAGCTGCGACTGGCGTGCGGGCGAATCGAAGGCGTTCACGATGCCGAGCACCAGGTTGGCCAGGATCAGCTGCCAGGGCTCCACGTGCCCCAAGGCGACCAGCGCGAGCATCACGAGCGCCTGCGCGAGCGCGAAGCTTTGCGTGATCAGGAGTACCGTGCGCTTCTTCTGCCGGTCGACCCACACGCCGGCGAACGGGCCGAGCACCAGCATCGGGATGAACTGCGCGAATGCCGCCAGGCCGAGCAGAAACGCCGAACCGGACAGGTGGTAGATCAGCCAGCTGGTGGCGATCATCTGCAGCCAGGTGCCGGTCTGCGAAATGCCCTGCCCGGCGAAGTAGAGCCGGAAGTCCCGGTGGCGAAACGCCCTCAGACTATGGGGCAAGGGCACGGGTTTTCCGGGACGGGCGATGGTTACAATGCACGAGAGGAGGATTATGAGGGCGTTTTCCATTGAGGAACTGCGGCTAGCGGCGAAACGGCGGCTGCCGCGCGCGGTGTTCGACTTCATCGACGGCGGCGCGGAGGACGAGCGCACGCTGCGGGAGAATCGCGCTGCTTTCGAGCGGGTCAGGCTGACGCGAAAAGTGCTGGTCGGCGTCTCGCAGGTCAGTACCGAGACCTCCATCCTTGGACAGGCTGCGAAGCTGCCGATCGCCATCTCGCCCACGGGCGCGGTCGGATTCGGCTGGCGCGGCGGCGACATCGCGGTGGCGAAGGCGGCCGCGGCCTTCGGTATCCCGTATTCGCTGTCGACGACGGCGACGGCGAGCATCGAGAAGATCGCCGAGGCCGCGCCCGGCCGGCACTGGTTCCAGGCCTATTTCTTCAAGGACCGGGAATTCACCTTCGGCCTCATCGAGCGCGCGCGCCGGGCGGGCTACGACACGCTGATGGTGACCGCGGACCTGCCGGTGGGCGGCAAGCGCGAGCGCGATTTCCGCAACGATTTTGCGATTCCATTCCGCTTCACGCCGAGAAACATGCTCGACTTCGCCACGCGGCCGGCCTGGGCGCTGGACATGCTGCTGCGAGGCGTGCCGCCGCTGGAGGGTCTGGCGGGGATGGCGGACAAGAGTGGCAACACGCGCAATATCGTGTCCTCGGTGGGGCGCAATCAGGATGCCGCGCTCGACTGGGATGTCATCAAGCGCGTGAGGGAAGTCTGGCCGGGCAAGCTGCTCATCAAGGGTGTGGTGCTTCCCGCCGACGCTGAGCGCGCGGTGTCCGTCGGCTGCGACGGCGTGATCGTCTCCAACCACGGCGGACGGCAGCTGGACAGCGAAGTGGCCTCGTTCGATGCGTTGCCGGCGGTTGTGCGGGCGATCGGCGGCCGGTCTTCGGTGCTTATGGATGGCGGCATACGGCGCGGCTCCGACATCTTCAAGGCGCTCGCGCGCGGGGCGGAAGCGGTGATGATCGGCCGGGCCACCTACTACGGTGTCTGTGCCGGCGGGGAGGCGGGGGCACGGCGCGCCCTGGAAATCCTGAGCGATGAATTGACGCGTACGATGCAGCTCTGCGGTGCGCGCAGCATCGCCGAAATCGGACCGGAACTCATCTTCCAGGAATAGGAAATGCCACTTTCTGACGCAACACGCCGCCGGCTGGCGGCCTGCTCAAGCGCGACGCTTTCCACCCAACTCTTCAAGCGCGGCCTGCGCAACCAGGTGCTGCAAGGTGTTTCGCGCCTGACGCCGAAGGCGCCGACCATGGTCGGCGAGGCTTTTACGCTGCGCAACATCCCGGCGCGCGAAGACATCGACCACATCGGCGTCTACGATAACCCGGAGCATCCGCAGCGCAAGGCGATCGAGATCGCGCCGCCAGGCAGCGTGCTGGTGATCGATTGCCGCGAAGACGCGCGCTCGGCCTCGGCCGGCGGCATTCTGCTGCGGCGCCTGGAAGTGCGTGGCGTGGCGGGGATCGTGACCGACGGCGGGCTGCGCGATACGCCCGAGATCGCGGCGCGCGAGTTCCCGGTCTATTGCAAGGCGCCCGCGGCGCCGATCAGCCTCATCACCCAGCACGCGGTGGAGAGCAACGTGCCGGTGGCCTGCGGCGGCGTTGCCGTGTATCCGGGAGACGTGATCGTGGGTGATGGCGAAGGCGTGGTCGTCATTCCCGCGGGGATCGCGGACGAAGTCGCCGCTGACACCTTCGAACAGGAAAAGCTCGAGGAATTCGTCCAGCAGGAAATCGCGTCCGGCCGGCCGTTGCCGGGCACGTACCCGCCCAATGCCGCCACCAAGGCGCGCTACGAGGAGTGGAAGCGGAAGCAACAATAGGAAAGGGCGGTCGCATGGAAGGTATCGCCGCCCGCAATGCGGCCAAGGATCTCGCCTTGCGCCAGATCCGCCTCGTCGCGACGGGGTTCCTGCTACTGGCCGTCCTGATTTACGGCCTCTCGACGTTTTTCGGCCAGCTTCATCCGGCCATGGGGTACGTTGCGGCATTCAGCGAAGCTGCCGTGGTCGGCGCGATCGCAGACTGGTTCGCCGTGGTGGCGCTGTTCCGCCATCCCCTGAACCTGAAATTCATCCCGCATACCGCGATATTGCCGGCGAACAAGGCGCGCATCGCAAAGGGCCTGTCGGAGTTCATCCAGCACAACTTCCTGTCGTCCGAGGCCATCGTGGCGAAGATCGCCGAGATCGGCCCGGCCAACAAGCTGCGCGAATGGCTGCTCAAGCCCGCGAACGCGGAAGCAATCGCCGCGCTCGCGACGCGGTTTCTCTCCTATGGCATCAGCGTCTTCGATGACGAGCGGGTGCGCCGGTTCGTGCTTGCCACCGTGGCGGCAAAGTTGAAGGAGGTGGATGTCGCCGCGGCGGCCGCGCAGGTCCTGGATGTCCTCACCGAGAACAAGCGCCATCACGCGGTGCTGGACGAAGTATTGAGGCTGGTCGACCAGGCCATGGCCAGCGAGGAGACACGCGACTACATCGCAAAGGCTGTCGCAGCCGAAAGTCCGCTGATCGACGCCGTCAGGAGGATGGGCTGGCTACTCGATGAGACTATCGCGCGCAAGATCGTCAATGGCGTGGCGCGGACAATCGAGGAGGTGCGCGGCGACCCGGACCACGCCTTGCGCCGGCGCTTCGATGAATTCATCGCTTCCTACGTCGACAAGCTCAAGCGCGATGACGCCACGCGGCTGAAGGTCGAGGGCATCCGGGACGAAATGCTGCGGAATCCCGCCCTCGAAAACTACATCGGCGGCCTCTGGCGGGATCTTCGCGCATGGCTGGAGAGCGACCTCGCGGAACCCGGCTCGCGGGTGCATGGCGCGATCCTCGACATGGTCAACTCGATCGGCCAGAAGTTGGACGCGGATCCGGGCATCCAGCGCTGGATCGACGAGCAGATCCTCAAAGGGCTGCCGGCGCTCGTCGAGGGCAACCGGGCGGCAATCGGGAAGTTCGTCGAGGACCGGATCAACGAGTGGCACGACGAAAAATTTGTCGTCGAGATCGAGCGCGAGATCGGCCGGGACCTGCAATTCATCCGCATCAACGGAACCATCGTAGGCGGACTCGTCGGCCTGCTGATCTACAGCGTGAGCCACGCCTTGAGGTAATGCTCCAGGCACCGGGGAGGCGCCTGGGTACGGCAACAGCCTTAGTTCGTCTTGATCTCGATGTTGTTCTCGACCGTCGCCACGCCCTTGACGCCGCGCGCGATCGTTTCGGCCCGCGACTTGTCGGCGGAGGTCTTGGCGGTGCCGCTCAGCACCACGTTGCCGGATTTCTCGGTATCGACGGAGACCTTGACGAGCGTCGAGGGCTTTTCCTTGGCCAACTCCGCCTTGATCTGGGTCGTGATCGCCGAGTCCTTGACGAACTCGCGCGCCGCGGCACGTTTCTCCTGGCTGAACGCTGTGGTCGACAGCAGCAGCCCGGCTACTACGCAAGCACCGATCAGTTTCGCTTTGTTCATGTGCGTCTCCTCATGCGTTGAAATGACCGGGCATGATGGGCGAACGCGGCTTCGGGCATCGGTGCGGGAGCGCACATAGCCGGCCTGCAGAAGTTACACTGTTGCCCCTCATGACCCTCCGCCCTCTCGGACGATCCGGCCTGCGCATCATGCCGGTCGTCTTCGGCGCCAACGTCTTTGGCTGGACCGTGGACCAGCCGACCGCCATCAGGTTACTGGATCGCTTCGTCGACGGCGGCCTGAATGCCATCGACACGGCCGATGTGTATTCCCGCTGGGTTCCGGGAAACAAAGGCGGCGAATCGGAAACGATGATCGGACACTGGCTCAAGGCCTCGCCCGCGCGACGCGCCCAGGTCGTGCTCATCACGAAGGTGGGCATGGCACCGGGGCCCGACGGCAAGGGACTCTCGGCGAAGAGCATCGCCGCAGGCGTCGAGGCATCGCTGCACCGCCTGCAGACGGACCGCATTGATCTTTACCTCAGCCACAAGCCGGAGGCCGCGACCCCGATCGAGGAAACACTGCGCGCTTACGAATCCCTCATCCACGCCGGAAAGGTGAGGGCGATCGGAAGCTCGAACTCGACCGCGCCCAGCCTGCGCGAGGCGCTCGACACGGCGGCGGCATCGAAGCTGCCGCGTTACGAGGTCGAGCAGCCCGAATACAACCTTTGCGAGCGCGGGAAATTCGAAGGTCCGCTACGCGACCTGTGCATTGCTGAAGGCCTCGGGGTCATCGTCTACTACAGCCTCGCCTCGGGTTTCCTCTCGGGCAAGTACCGCAGCAAGGCCGACCTCAAGGGCCGTGCGCGCGCGGGCGGCGTGGAGAAACACATCAGCGAACGCGGCCTTCGGATCCTCGACGCCTTAAGCTCGGTTGCGAAAGCGCACGGCGCAAAACCCGCTGAAGTGGCGCTCGCCTGGCTCATCGCGCAAAAGGGAGTCACCGCGCCCATCGCGAGTGCCACGACGCTGGATCAGGTCGACAGCCTCGTTCGCGCCGCGCGGCTCGAATTGGCCGCGGAAGAAATCCGGTCGCTGACCGACGCGTCCGGTTGAGAGTGGTGGAGGCGGCGTCACTCACATTCCGCCCGTAAAGCCGCGTGGATGCTGGATCTCCGCCGATTCGATTTTGCCAGTTGCCCCCAAAATTGCCCCATGGGCAGGCGATGCGCGCTTTCCTTGGTGGGCCTCCGCCAATGCCGTCATGCCTTGGCTCAGCTCTGCGAAGAGATCGCGCTTGGGTGCACGCCTGGCCTTCATCGATGTCTTCATGACTTGCTCCCGTTTCCCGTTTCCGTCATTTTCTATTGTCCGGGACCGGCCGTGTGTTGACAACTGCTATACGCCAACGTAAGATACGTATATCTGTTGTGTGTACGAACCAGGAGAAACTCATGCGCGACGCCGCCATCAACCTGCGGGCACGTCCCGAGCAGCGGGAACTGATCGATCAGGCTGCGCAGCTGCTCGGCAAGAACCGCTCCGACTTCATGCTCGAAGCCGCCTGCGACAAGGCTCAGTCGGTACTGCTCGATCAGGTATTTTTCAAATTGGATGCCGAGAAGTTCCGGCAGTTCACCAAGCTGCTCGACGCGCCGCCCGCGCGCAATCCCGGGCTTGAGCGCCTCATGGCGGTCAAGGCCCCCTGGGGCAGGAAGTCCGCGAAGGCCTGAGCTTGCAACTCGGTCTGCCGGAGCCCTTGGCGGCTTCACATCGACTGGATGACTTCGAGTGCGGCGAGGTCGTGCTCGATGAATGGCTTAAGCGCAGGGCATTGTCCAACCAGTCAAGTGGTGCAAGCCGCACCTTCGTCGTCACCGACGAGGGCGGCCGCGTCCACGGTTACTACGCCATGGCGGCCGGTGCCGTTTCGCACCAACTCGCAACGAGCGGCGTGCGACGCAACATGCCTGATCCGGTTCCTGTCATGGTTCTCGCCCGGCTCGCGGTCGATCGCAGGGCGCAGGGATTGCACTTGGGCGCCGCCTTGCTCCAGGACGCGGTCAATCGCGCGGTGGCCGTATCGCAGAACGCGGGCGTCAGAGCCCTTCTCGTGCATGCCCTTCACGAGAAGGCCAAGCAGTTTTACGAACACTACGGGTTTCAGCCCTCGCCGACGCATCCGATGACGCTCATGCTGCGCCTGAGCAGCGTGAAGGCCTGAATGGATGGTGGAGGCGGCGGGAATCGAACCCGCGTCCACAAGTCATCCACAGTCAGGACTACATGCTTAGCCTGGTTGTTTGAGCTTCGCCTTGGACCCGCCAACCGGCAGGCTGATCCGCGGCTAGCCGCTTCGACGGATCCCCGGGCCGAAGCGGCCACAACCCGGGGAGAGGCTGGTGAAAATGACGCTGCACCTCTTACGAGGCCTGACCCACCAGCAGGTCAGTGCAGCGTCTCGCGGGTATTAGGCCGCGAGAGCGAAACGCGTGTCGTTGGCGTTTGAAAGTATTTCCAGATGGATTTACGAGGGCTCTGGTCCTCGGCATGCCCTGTGCTGCTTCAATACCTGCGTCGAAACCAGGTCGCCCCCGTTTCGGACAGCACGGCGGTTTAATCCGCCGTCAATACACGTGCATTATCCCATATGGGGGCTCAAAGCCTCTCAATCAAGTCCATCGGTTGCGCGATTATGGCGTCGGCCTGCCAGGCTTGCAGCCCGCTGCCGTAGCCCCATTCGACCGCGACCGAGCGCATGCCGGCGGCGCGCGCGGCCTGGATATCGCGCAGATCGTCACCCAGGTACACGCAAGCAGCAGGCTCGAACGTGAGCTCCCTCGCCGCATGCAGCAGGGAGGCAGGATGGGGTTTGAGGTGCGGCGTGGTATCGCCGCACACGACGCAGGCGGCGCGCGAGGTCAATCCCAGCGCGGCGACGAGCGGGTGCGTGAATTGCGTCGACTTGTTGGTGACGATGCCCCAGCGCAGGCCGCGCGCCTCGATGGCGGCGAGCAGTTCCTCGACGCCCGGAAACAAGCACGTGTCGATGCACAGTTCATTGGCGTAGTGCTGCATGAAAGCCTCACGCAGCGCCTGATATTCCGGATGCTCGGGCAGGACGCCGAGCCCCGCCTCGATCAGGCCGCGCGCGCCCGCCGACGCGCTGTGGCGCAATTTCTCGACCGGCATGTCCGCCAGGCCGCGCGCCGCTCGCAGGCGGTTGACGGCGCGGGAAAGATCGGCCGCCGTATCGGCGAGGGTGCCGTCGAAATCGAAAAGAACGCCCTTGCTAGGCATTCCTGGTGCAACACAGAGAATAGTTCACATCGCAATCCTCGCCGAGCCGGTACTGGTTGGTGACCGGGTTGTACGTCATGCCCTTGAGTTCAAGGGGCTCGAGTCCGGCATCGCGGCACCAGTGCGACAGTTCGGAGGGCTTGATGAAGCGCGCGTAATCATGCGTCCCCTTCGGCAGCATCTTGAGCAGGTATTCCGCGCCGATCACGGCGAATGCGTAGGCTTTCGGATTCCGGTTGATGGTGGAAAAGAACACGCGGCCGCCGGGCTTGATGAGCTTCGCACAGGCCGCTACTGTGCTCGCCGGATCGGGTACGTGCTCCAGCAGTTCCATGCAGGTCACGACGTCGAACGTGCCTAGATTTTTCTCTGCCATTTCTTCCGCCGAAATCCCGAGATACTCCACATCAAGGCCGCTCTCCAGCAAATGCAACTGCGCGACCCTGAGGGGTTTCTCCGAGAGGTCGATACCCGTGACCGTGGCGCCGAGCCGGGCCATGGCCTCGGACAGGATGCCGCCACCGCAGCCGACGTCAAGCACGCGCTTGCCCGCCAGCGCCGCCAGCCCCTCGATCCAGCCCAGGCGCAGCGGATTGAGCTCGTGCAGCGGCCGGAACTCGCCCAGCGGGTCCCACCAGCGGTGCGCGAGCTCGCCGAATTTCGCGAGCTCGGCCGGATCGGCGTTCTGTCGTATGGCTGCCATAAACAAAAAGCCCCGCCGGAGCGGGGCTTTTTGAGAGCGCTACGTAGCGCTCACGCTCGCTTACTTGCGCGTGCCGATGACCTCGATCTCCACGCGGCGGTTCTTCTGGCGACCATCGCCCGTCTTGTTGCTCGCGACGGGTTGCTTTTCGCCTTTGCCTTCCGTGTAGATCCGGTTCGGTTCCACGCCCCTCGACACCAGGTAAGCCTTGACCGACTCGGCGCGGCGCACCGACAGCTTCTGGTTGTACGCGTCGCTGCCGATCGAATCGGTATGGCCGATCGCGATCACGACTTCGAGGTTGATGGCCTTCACCTTGGTGGCGAGGTCATCGAGCTTGTTCTTGCCCTCGTTCTTGAGGATCGACTTGTCGAAATCGAACAGCACGTCGGCCGCAAGCGTCACCTTCTCGGCCACAGGCGCGGGCTTGGGCTTGACCGGCTCGGGTTTCACGACCGGGGGCGGGGGCGGCGGCGGCGGCGGCGGCGGCGTTACGACCGCGGGCTTCGGCATCAGGTCGGGATCGCATTCCGCGATCGCCATTGCGGGAGTCCAGTAGCCGGCACGCCAGCACAGGCCGGTGGCATTCTTCCAGACCGGACCTTCGGCACCCTGCGTCCAGTAGCCTTGCTTCGACTGCGCAGACGCTGTGAACGGCATTGCCGTGATGGCAAGGCCTGCGGCGATCAGCAGCGGCATCCAAGTTTTTTTGCTCATGCGTTCCCCTCGCTGGATTTCCGGAACGTTTTGGCACGTTTCCGGATTAATTTTATGGAATCAAGACCCTGTACGCGTCCTCAACGTATTCTGCCACAACTTGCCACGGGTGTCCAAGTCCTTGAAGGGGAAATCCGGAGCCGAATCAGGGAAGTGTCCCTCCTGCAACAGGCGCCGCCCCGCGACCCAGACATCGCTCACGTGGTGGCGCCCCGCGGTGTAGACCAAGTGCGAAACAGGGTCGTAGCAGGGCGATAACTCCGGCCCGGACAGGCGCACGGCGGCCAGGTCGGCCGCTTTGCCGGGCGCGATGGAGCCGATGCGCGCATCCAGGCCCAGGGCGGCAGCGCCGCCCAGGGTCGCGGCGCGCAGCGCCGCATGCGCCGGCATGGCTTGCGCGTCGCAGGCAACTGCCTTGGCGAGCAGTGCCGCGAGCCGCATTTCCTCGAACATGTCGAGCCTGTTGTTGCTCGCGGAACCGTCGGTTCCGATGGCCACGTTGATGCCCGCCGCGGTCATTTTCGCCACCGGCGCGAAGCCGCTGGCGAGCTTCAGGTTGGACGACGGGCAGTGGGCCACCGAGGCCCCGTGCTGCGCCAGCTGCGCGATTTCCGCGTCGTCGAGGTGGACGGCGTGAACCGCGATCAGGCCCGGTCCAAGCAGGCCAAGGCGCTGCAGGCGCTCGAGCGGGCGCACGCCGTGCTCGGCGAGCGAGCGCTCGATTTCGTCCGCTGTCTCGTGCAGGTGGATATGCACCGGCACGTCGATCTCCCCGGCCAGCGTCGCGATCTTGCGGAAGGTGCCGTCGGAAACGGTATAGGGCGCGTGCGGCGCCAGGCAGAACGAAACCAGCGGGTGCTCGCGCCAGCGGTCGCGCAGGGCGAGGCCCTTGGCGAGGTAGTCGTCGGGATCGGAGCCATAGGCCGAAGGGAAATCGAACACGATCATGCCGAGCGAAACGCGCATGCCGGCGGCCAGGGCCGCCTCGAGCGCCGCCTCGGGGAAAAAGTACATGTCGTTGAAGCAGGTGACTCCGCCGCGCAGCATTTCGGCGCAGGCGAGCAGCGTGCCGTCCTTCACGAAAGCGGGTGAGACATGCTTCATTTCCGCGGGCCAGATGTGTTCCTCCAGCCAGCGCATCAGCGGCAGGTCGTCGGCCAGGCCGCGCATCAGCGACATCGCGGCGTGCGTGTGGGCGTTGACCAGCCCCGGGATCAGCGCGTGCTCGCCGAGATCGACTTTTTGATAGGAGGAAAAGCGGGTCTCGGCAACGGTGCGCGGGAGCACCGCTTCAATGAGGCCGTCGCGCAGGGCGACGCAGTGGTCTTCGAGAACCGTGCCGGCGGGCTCGACCGGAATGACCCAGCGCGGACA
>JANNXB010000270.1:0-12078 GCA_031409355.1 Betaproteobacteria bacterium
GCCCACCGCGTCCAGCGGATCGGTGATGGCACGCACGGACTCCGGCAGATCCGCCATCTGGGCGATGCCGCCCGCGTTGTCGGTGATCGGACCGTAGGCGTCCAGCGCGACGATGATCCCCGCCATCGAGAGCATGGAGACTGCGGCCATCGCGATGCCATACAGGCCCGCGAGCGTGTAGGAGGCGTAGATCGCCACGCACACCGCGACCACCGGCCAGGCGGTGGATTTCATCGACACGCCCAGGCCAGCGATCATGTTGGTGGCATGCCCGGTGACGCTCGCCGCCGCGACGTGCTGCACCGGCTTGTATTGCGTGCCGGTGTAGTACTCGGTGATCCAGACCAGGAACCCGGTCAGCGCCATGCCAACCACGGCGGTGCCCCACAAGTGGCCGACCGTGATCATTTTCTTCTGCCCGCCGATGTCGAAGGGCACGCTGGCGACGATGTCGCCCATCATCCACTGCGTGATCGGCCAGAACGCGATCAGCGCGATGCCGCCCGCCCAGGCGAGGCCCTTGTAGAGCGCGGGCATGACATTCTTCTCGCCCGGCTTCGCCTTGACGAACCAGGTGCCGACGATCGAGGCGATGATCGCGAAGCCGCCGATCACGAGCGGATAGATCACCGCGTTCGCGCTCGCGGTCTTTACCATCAGCGCGGCCAGCAGCATGGTGGCAATGATCGTCACGGCGTAGGTCTCGAACAGGTCGGCCGCCATGCCGGCGCAGTCGCCGACGTTGTCGCCGACGTTATCGGCGATCACCGCCGGGTTGCGCGGGTCGTCCTCGGGAATGCCGGCTTCAACCTTGCCGACCAGGTCGGCGCCGACGTCCGCGCCCTTGGTGAAAATGCCGCCGCCCAACCGCGCGAAGATCGAGATCAGCGAGCCGCCGAAGCCAAGGCCGATCAGCGGATGGATGATTTTCGCGAGGTCGGTCTTGTCGTGCGCGTTGGCATAGAGGAACGCGAAGTAGCCGGCCACGCCGAGCAGCGCCAGGCCGACCACCAGCATGCCGGTGATCGCGCCGCCGCGGAAGGCGACGTTCAGCGCCTCGTTCAGGCCGGTACGCGCCGCCTCGGCGGTGCGCACGTTGGCGCGCACCGAGACGTTCATGCCGATGTAGCCGGTCAGTCCGGACAGCACCGCGCCGATGACGAAGCCGACGGCGGTATAGCCATCGAGGAAAATTGCGATCAGGACGGTGAGCACCAGGCCGACCATGCCGATCGTCATGTACTGCCGGTTCAGGTAGGCGCTGGCGCCCTCCTTGATGGCGCCGGCAATTTCGCGCATGCGCTCGTTGCCCTCGGGCTGCGCGAGGATCCACTTGATCGAGACAACGCCGTACAGGATTGCGATCGCGGCGCAGGCGAGCGCGAATATGATTCCACCGGACATGCGAATTCCCCCTGAAAAGAGGGGCGAATTTTATCAGGTCAGCGCGGCGATTGCCCGATCGCGAATGGCTTCCACGCTCCCCTGACCCGGGATCTTGCGGTACCTGGGTGCCGCTGCGGCTCCAGACGTGGCCCAGCTGCCGTAAAAGTCAACCAGGGGCCGCGTCTGTGCCTGGTACACGTCCAGCCGCTTCTTCACGGTTTCTTCCCGGTCGTCGTCGCGCTGCACCAATGGCTCGCCGGTGACGTCGTCCTGGCCCTCCACCTTCGGCGGGTTGAATTTCACGTGATAGGTCCGGCCCGAGGCGAGGTGCGCGCGGCGGCCGCTCATGCGGACGATGATTTCCTCGGCCGGCACATCGATCTCCAGCACGTAGTCGATGGCCACCATCGCGTCGCGCATCGCCTCCGCCTGCGGGATGGTGCGCGGAAAGCCGTCGAAGAGATATCCCTTCGCGCAATCGGGCAGCTTTAGGCGTTCCTTGACCAGGCCAATGATGATGTCGTCCGACACCAGCGCGCCCGAATCCATGACCTTCTTGGCGGCTAGCCCGAGCGGCGTGCCGGCCTTGACCGCCGCGCGCAGCATGTCCCCGGTGGAGATCTGCGGGATGCCGAAGTGCTTGGTGAGGTACGTCGCCTGCGTACCCTTGCCGGCACCCGGCGGTCCCAGCAGAATCAAGCGCATTTTTCTTGTCTCCCCCGCATTTGCATCTCCTCCCTCACGCCATCATTCTACGCACGGCCTCGAGGTCCTGTGGCGTATCCACCCCGGGCGGGATCTCCACCGCGCTGACCGCGACCGCAATGCGGTAGCCGTGCCAGAGCGCCCTGAGCTGCTCGAGAGCTTCGGTTTTCTCAAGCGGGGCTGGTTTCAACGATGAGAATTTCTTCAGGAATTCGACCCGGTATCCATATATTCCCGCGTGCCGGTAACAGGGGACACCCGCGGCGCCGCCCTCTTCCCTTGGGAAAGGTATTCGCGATCTCGAAAAATAGAGCGCGTAACCCGCGGCATCCAGCACGACCTTCACCACGTTCGGATTCGCGAGCGATGCCTCGTCGTGGATCGGATGGCAGGCGGTGGACATGCTCGCCTCGCGGTTGCGATCGAGCATCGCCGCGACGTCCTTGATGAGGCCCGGGTCGATCAGCGGCTCGTCGCCCTGGACGTTGACCACGATGTCCTGCGCGGCGAGGCCGAGCGCGGTCGCCGCCTCGGCGATCCGGTCGGTGCCTGACGGATGATCGGCGCGCGTCATCAGCGCGCGGTGACCCGCCTGCGCGACCGCCTTGAAGATGCGCTCGTCGTCGGTGGCGACCGCCACGCTAAGCGCGCCGCTCGCGCGCGCCCGCTCGCATACGTGGACCACCATGGGTTTGCCGCCCAGGTCCGCCAGCGGCTTGCCGGGAAATCGCGTCGAGGCGTAGCGCGCCGGGATGACTACATGGAAGCTCAGGCCACTTCCTCTTCAGGCGGCAGCTTGCGCGCGTCTTCTTCGAGCATCACCGGAATGCCGTCCTTGACCGGAAATCCGAGGCGGTCGGCCTTGCACACCAGTTCCCCGGCCTCGCGCCGGTGCAACAGCGGCCCCTTGCAGATCGGGCAGACCAGGATTTCAAGCAGCTTTGGATCCACTCAGCTTCTCCAGAAGCCAGCGTTCAAACACGGGATCGAGCGACGCGCTTACCGGGAACACCCAATGATTCGGCTTGGCCAGACGCCGGCATTTTACCGCGTCCTTTTCGGTCATCACGACCGGCGCGGCATCGCCGAAGTCGAGGTCCCCGGCGGCGAACGGGTGGTGATCCGGGAATGGATGCGGCACCGGCTTGATGCCGAATCGCGCCAGGTGCAGGAAGAAACGCTTCGGATCGCCGATGCCGGCGACCGCATGCACCTTCTGCCCGGCGAAGGATTTCGCCGGCCGTATATCGTGCGCGTTGGACAGGCTGACCAGCTTGTCGCCTTCAAGCTTCATGTCATGTCCGGCCATGCCCTTTGCGCCGTGCACGGCGAGGCCCTTCGCCCCGTGTATCACCACGGCGTCCACGGAGCGCAGGCGCGAGGGCGGTTCGCGCAGCGGGCCCGCCGGCATCAGGAAGCCGTTGCCGAAACCCCGCCCATCGACGACGCAGATCTCGATGTCGCGCGCGAGCGCATAGTGCTGCAGGCCGTCGTCGGTCACGATCACATCGCACTCCGGGTGCTTTTCGCGCAGCGCGCGGCAAGCGGCAACGCGGTCGGACGCAACCCACACCGGGCAGCCGCTGCGGCGCGCGAGCAGGACCGGCTCGTCGCCGACCTCGGCGGGGTCCGAAGCGATATTGGCCTCAACCGGATGCTCGGTCGAACCTCCATACCCTCGCGACACGATGCCCGGCTTCCACCGATGTTCCCTGAGAAGCTCCACGATCCAGAGGACCAGCGGCGTCTTGCCGCTGCCTCCGGCCGTGAGATTGCCGACGACGATCACCGGGATGCCGGCCTTGTGGCTCTTGAATATATGCAGTTTGAAAAAAAGGCGCCGGAAGAAAACCACGACTCCAAACAGCAGGCTGGCCGGCCACAGCAGCCAGGCGAAGGCGCCGCGGCTGCTCCAGTGGCGCACTACTTCGCGGACTGCGTCGTGAAGGTGATCTGCGTCAGGCCGGCGACGCGGGCGGCTTCCATCACGCGGATCACCGACTGGTGCGTGGATGCGGCGTCGGCGCTGATGATGACGATCGGCTCGCGCAGGCCGGCGCCGGCGCGGCGCAATTCCCCGGAGAGCTGCTCGATGCTCGTGTATTCCACCGACGCCTTGTTGATCACGTACTGGCCCTTGGCGTTCACCAGCACGCTCACCTCGCCCGGGCGCTCTAGCTGCTTGTCGGCGTCGGCCGTGGGCAGGTTTATCTGCAGTTCGGTGTACTTCGAGTAGGTGGTGGTGATCATGAGGAAGATCAGGATCACCATCATGACGTCGATCAGGGGCACGAGGTTGATCTCGGGCTCCTCCTTGTAGCGGCCGCGCTGGAAGTTCATTGCGGGAGCCTCGCCTGCCTAGCGTGCCGGGGCCTGGTAGCCCTCGCGCTCGCCGTGCACGATGTCGATCAGCTTGGAGGCCGCCTGCTCCATCTGCACCACGAACCCGTCCACCTTGTTCTTGAAGTGGCGGTAGAAAATGAGCGAGGGAATCGAAATGGCGATGCCGGCGGCCGTGTTGTAGAGCGCGATCGAGATGCCGTGGGCGAGCTGCTGCGGATTGGTGCCGCCGGGCGACTGCGAACCGAAGATCTCGATCATGCCGACCACGGTGCCGAACAGGCCGAGCAGCGGCGCCGAGGTGGCGATGGTGCCCAGCGTGGTGAGGAAGCGCTCCAGATTGTGCGCGGTGGCGCGGCCCGCCTCTTCGATGGCCTCCTTCATGACATGGCGCGGGCTCTTTTCATTGCGCAGCCCGGCCGCCAGCACTTCGCCGAGGGGAGAATCCTTGGCCAGCTTGTCGAGCACGTCGGCGTTGACACCCTGGCGCGCGTACACCGCGATCACGTCGGCGAGCAGGGTCGGCGGGACGATCTTGGTTTCGCGCAAGGAAATCATGCGCTCGATGATCAGGGCCACCGCGATGATGGAGGCCAGCAACAGCGGGTAGATTGGCCAACCCGCAGCCTGGATGATGGCAAACAAAGCGTTATCCTTTGAAACGTAAATGCATTTTCGTGCGCGCACTTTAGCCAAACTGCGTGTGAGCGGCAACTACGGCCGACTGCTCCGCGCCACCGTTCCGGCTGCCCGGCACCTTCGTGCCGGCCTTCTCGCGCCCGATATCCACAAAACATGTGGATAAGTTTGTGGATTATCCCTGAACAACGGAAAGCGTCATCCTTGAGATGCAGCGGAACACGGTTGCGATTAATATTTCATCATCCGTTTTCTCCTTCGAAACATAGTGTTATGGATAAGAATCGGCCTCCACGACGATTCCTTACAGAGGTGCAAGGCAGGCGGCCAAAAGTGTGGATTAGTGTAGTCTCGGCGCCCCTATGCAGCTTGACTTTCCCCCAGGCGGACCCGCGATCCTGAGCGTCTCCCAGCTGCTGCGCAGTGCGCGCGACCTGCTCGAGATGCGCTTTCCCCTGCAGTGGATCGCGGGCGAGATCTCGAACCTGCGGCCGGCCGCTTCCGGGCACCTGTATTTCACGATCAAGGACGAATCCGCGCAGGTCGATTGCGTCATGTTCAAGAGCCGCGCCGCCGCCCTGGACTGGGAGCCGGCCGACGGGTTGCGCGTGGAAGTGCGGGCGCTGGTGACCCTGTACGAGCCGCGTGGCCGCTTCCAGTTGAACGTGGAAGGTATGCGTCGCGCGGGGCTGGGGCCGCTTTACGAACGCTTCGTGAAGCTCAAGGACAAGCTTGGGCGCGAGGGGCTCTTCGACGAGGACGTGAAGCGCACGATCCCCGAGTATCCGCGACAGATAGGCGTTGTCACCTCGCTGGCCGCGGCCGCGCTGCGCGACGTCCTGACGACGCTGCGGCGCCGCAATCCGTCCATCCCGGTGATCGTCTATCCCGCGCCGGTACAGGGCGAAGGCGCGGCGGCGAAACTCGCGCAGGCGCTGGCCGTCGCCGGCGTGCGCGCCGAGTGCGACGTCCTGCTGCTGGTGCGCGGCGGCGGCTCAATCGAGGATCTCTGGCAATTCAATGAGGAAGTTCTCGCGCGCGCGATCCGCGCGTGCCCGATCCCGGTCGTGGCCGGGGTCGGCCACGAGACTGACTTCACCATCGCCGATTTCGCCGCGGACGAGCGCGCGCCCACCCCTACCGCGGCGGCCGAGCTGGTGAGTCCGTCACTGGAGGCTCTGCGCGCGCGCCTCGTCGAAACCGCGCTGCGGATTTCCAGGCAGACCGGGAGGCGGATCGAATACGCGATGCAGGCCGTGGACGCCCTTGCCCGCCGCCTGGTCCATCCGGCCGAGCGCCTGCGCACTTCGCGCCAGCATCTGGTGCATCTTGCCGCGCGCCTCGCGGGCGCCATGAAGCGCCAGATCGCGCAGGTCCGGGCGCAACTGGAACGCAGCGAGGCGAAACTTTCCGGACTCGATCACCTGGGCGTGCTCGCGCGCGGCTACAGCCTGACCCTGAACTCGGCCAACGAAATCCTGCGCGATGCCGCCGCGGTTGCCGTTGGCGAGCGCATCGTCACCACGCTGGCCAGCGGCAGCATCGAAAGCGAAGTGAAGTCCAGGGGCTAGGCGCCGCGCGCAAAGCGCGGCAGGCAATACTAAGAGGATAATTCCGGGGTTTCCTGGAGAGGGAGATTTGGATGACGACCGCCGCAAACATCATGATCGGCCTGGTAGCCCTGCTGCATGCGTATTTTCTGGTGCTCGAAATGTTCCTCTGGACCAAGCCCTACGGCATGCGCACCTTCAAGCTGACGCCTGAATTCGCCACCGCCACCAAGGCCCTGGCGGCGAATCAGGGCCTCTACAACGGTTTTCTCGTGGCCGGACTGCTGTGGGGACTGTGGCTGGGCGCGGCGGGAATCCATGTGAAGGTGTTTTTCCTCGCCTGCGTCATCGTGGCAGGCCTCTTTGGCGGCGCCACGGTAAACCGCAAGATTCTTTTCGTGCAGGCCATCCCGGGAATCATCGCGCTGGCACTGCTGCTGGCTTCCTGATTCCCTCCCATGGGCAACCGGCTTTCGAAGATCGCGACGCGTACCGGCGACAAAGGCGAAACGGGTCTGGGCGACGGCACGCGCGTCACCAAGGACTCGGCCCGCATCCAGGCGCTGGGCGACATAGACGAATTGAACTCGACTATCGGCGTCCTGCTGGCCGAAAAGATGCCTGCGAAGCTGCGCGCCGCTCTGCTGCGCATCCAGCACGACCTGTTCGACCTGGGCGGCGAAGTCTGCATCCCGGGCCACAGCATGGTCACCGAGGCGCACGTGGCGAACCTGGACGCGCTGCTGAAGTCTTACAACGGGCAGCTGCCGCCGTTGAAGGAGTTCATCCTTCCAGGCGGCACCCGTGCCGCCGCTCTGGCGCACCTTTCGCGCACCGCCTGTCGGCGCGCGGAGCGCAGCCTGGTCGCGCTGGGCCGGACCGAGCCGGTCGGGGAGCACGTGCGGCAATACGTGAACCGGCTCTCGGACCTGTTGTTCGTGCTCGGGCGCGTGCTGAACCGCGCCGGAAAGCGCGGCGACGTGCATTGGCAGCATCAACGAAAGAAACGGAATTGACCATGCGGACCATGATTTTCGCCCTGCTCTTCTCGCCCTTAGCGCTGGGCGCGCAAGTTCCCGCGGAGACACTGTTCAACCTCGTCGGCCTGAACGCGCAGGCGGAGCGCGAAATTCCCAACGACCTGCTTACCGCGACCCTGGCTGCCGAGGCTGAGGGCGCCGATCCGGCGCAGCTCGCCGACGGCGTCAACCGCACCATGCAGCGTGCGCTCGCGGCCGCCCTTGCCTACAAGTCGGTGAAGGCGCAGTCCGCCGGATACCAGACTTACCCGGTGTACGACAAGAACCGCGTGGCGCGCTGGCGCGTGCGCCAGGAGTTGCGGCTCGAGTCGGGAGACTTTGCCGCCGCCACGGAACTCGTCGGCAAGCTGCAGGCCAGCCTGGTGGTCACGGGCCTCAGCCTCTCGGTCTCGAACGAGGCTCGGCGCAAGGCCGAGAACGCGCTGATCCCGGAGGCGCTGGCGTCGTTCGACGAACGCGCCCGCGTGGTGCGCGACGCGACGAAAGCGAAGGGCTATCGCATGCGCGACCTGCAACTCTCCACCGGCGGCGGCGCACCGCCGCGTCCCATGCTCTCCATGGCGCGCGCGATGTCCTCCGAATCTGTGGCGCAACCGGCGATCGAGCCGGGCAGCACGCGCATCCTTATCTCGGTGTCCGGCACCATCCAGCTTCAGTAGGAAAACCGGCGGCCGGGGACGTTAGAATCTGCCCATGCCTTCCCGCGCGCGCGCGATCCGTGCCCTGATATTCGATGTCTTCGGCACGGTCGTCGATTGGCGCGGCTCGATCCTGCGCGAGTGCCGCGCCCTCGGCCGCGCGAAAAAGCTCGCGGTCGATTGGGACGCCTTCACCGATGCCTGGCGCGCGGGCTACCAGCCCGCGATGGCGCGCGTGCGCTCGGGCGATCTGCCGTGGATGAACATCGACCAGCTGCACCGCATGATCCTGGATGAGCTGCTGGCGCGTTTCCGCATCGACAGCCTTACCGAGGATGAGATCGACCACCTGAACCGTGTCTGGCACCGGCTCGACCCCTGGCCGGACGCGCGCCGCGGCCTGGCCCTGCTAAAGCGCCGCCATGTCATCGCCACCCTGTCCAACGGCAACGTGGCGCTGCTCGTCAACATGGCCAGGCACGGCCGCCTGCCCTGGGACACCGTGCTCTCGGCGGAGCTGTTCCGCCACTACAAGCCGGATCCGGAGGCTTACCTCGGCGCCGCGGCGATACTTGGCCTGGAGCCCTCCGAGGTCATGATGGTCGCGGCGCACAAGGACGACCTGCGCGCGGCGCAGGCCTGCGGCCTCGCCACCGCGTTCGTGCGCCGGCCGCGCGAGAAGGGCCCCAAGGTCAAGGTGGACGTGACGCCGGAGCCTTCTTTCGACCACAACGCCAGGGATTTCGTGGATCTGGCGAAGAAAATGGCGAAATGAGCACGCGCGAAGCCGCGCAGAAGGCGATGCGCCACCGGGTGCTGATCGTCGACGACGAGGAATCGATGCGCCTGGTCCTCGCCCGGATCCCGGTTACCGCCTTGCGCGCCGAGGTGACGCTGGCGGACGCCGCGACGCAGAATCGCTGCATGAAGTCCGGAGCCACCGGCTATCTGGTAAAACCGGTGGAACGCAATTCGCTGGTGGCCACGGTCAAGGCGCAGATGGCCGGCCGCGGCAAGCCGAAGTCCAACGGGAAGGGCGAACATGCCTGAAAGCATCGCGCAATCGAATCCTGCCTCCGGCGCCGCCGCGCGCCGCAAGGTGTTGATCGTCGACGACGAGGAGTCGATGCGGCTGATCCTCGGCCGCACGGTCGAGGCCGTGCCGAACGTCGAGATCACCCTGGCGGGCACCTGCGAGGAGGCGCTGCAGCTGGCCGGCAGCCGCGTCTTCGACATCATCCTGCTGGACCTCCTGATGCCCGGCATCGGCGGCATCGCGGTATTGAAGGCGATCCGGACCGGTCCGCGCAACAAGGCCACGCCGGTGATCATCGTCTCGGTCCTGGCCGACAAGGACACCAAGAACGTCTGCCGGTCCATGGGCATCAGCGACTACGTGGTCAAACCGATCGTGCGCGAGGCCCTCGTCGCCGCCGTCAAGGCGCAGCTCGACGGAGGCGGCCATGGCTGAAATCAAGATCGAAAACGTCGAGGCGCTGGGCAAGCCGCTCGGCCAGTACTCGCACATGACGCGCGTCAAGGGCGCGCATGAGACGCTCTACATCGCCGGCATGCTCGCCCCTGGAGACGATTTCGACGCGCAATGCACGGGCGTATTCAGGCAGATCGAAGTCGCGCTCAAGTCCGCGGGCGCCGGCTGGGGCAATGTGGCGCAGTTCACCACCTACCTGGTGCACTCGCAGGACATCCCGAAATTCATGGTCTGGCGCCTGCGCGAGTTCCCGCGCATGTTTCCGGACGGAAAATACCCACCGAACACGCTGCTGATGATCGACCGCCTCGTCCAGGAGCAATTCCTGGTCGAGGTGCAGACCATCGCGGCGATCTAGCTACTCAATCACTCTGTCCGCCCGCAGCAGCGCTGAAGGCGGGATCGCTATTCCGAGCGCTTTCGCCGTCTTGAGGTTGATCACCATCTCGAACCGGGTCGCCTGCTGGACAGGCAGATCAGCCGGTTTTGCGCCCTTGAGGATCCGGTCCACGTAGGTCGCCGCCAGGCGAAATGTCTCTTCCAACCTTGGGCCGTAGGAAATCAGCCCGCCCAGTTCCGCGTACGAAGCGACCGTGGAAATATCCGCAATGCGCAGACGCGCGGTGTTTTCAATCGTCAGCTGACGAAGGCCGAACAGCATGCCGGAGCTGGCACCCCCCACCAGCGCATCCGGCCGATTTTTCGCCATCTCGACGAATGCCTGTTCTACCTCGGCACGGTTCGTTACGTAGTAAGGGAAATATGAAAGCCCCAGCACTTTCGCTGCCTGCCGCGCGTTCGCCTCGGCGGCCTTCCAGCTGGGAACGTTGGTATCGAGTAACTGGGTGACCTTCGTCATGCGCGGCAGCAATTCGCGCATGAGCTCCATGTGCTTCGGACCCAACTGTTCGTAGAGGTTCGATGTTCCGGTGATGTTTCCGCCCGGCCGTGCGAGGCTCTGCACCAGCCCCGCGGCGATCGGGTCGCTCGAGCTTGTCAGCACGATCGGGATCGTGGAGGTCTTGCCCATCATCACCCGTGCCACTGCCTCAATTCCGGCAAGCACGTCGGGCTTGCGCGCGATCAGTTCGTCGACCAACCCGGGCAACCGCGCTGGGTCGCCGTCGGCGTAGCGCGACTCGTAGACGAGATTGCGTCCCACCACGTAACCGAGTTTCTGCAGCGCATCGAGAAACACCTGCTCGTACGGCCTGACGGTGGCCTCGGTCGCCATCCACGCGGAAGCCACCCGATGAGTCTTACCAGCCTGCGCACGCGCCTCCAGCGCGGGACTGGTCGCGCCGAGAGCAAGAAGTGCGAGAAGCGTGTCGCGGCGGTTCACGAGTTCCTCTCTCGACGGGGCCTGCTTTACTACCTGCGTCAGAACTTCTTCGGCAATCCTGCTTGCTTCAGAACCGCGTTCGCGGTGTGGCGAGACTTGATTTTCGAGTCAACTGGAAAGCGACGCTTCGAAACCGGGCTGAACCAGATTTCATGGTCACCTTTGCCAGGACGTTCGAAGTTGCAGCCATTCTCCCGAAGCATGCGCTTGAGATCGGGAGCAAAGTCGCTCAATCAGTCACGCAGCTTCTCTGTGCGCTACGGCGGATCGCTGACCGAGAATCTCGAATGGCACATCGGGCGCGTGCGCCACGCCGTTGGCATCGAGCAATTCAGGAATCATCATCTTAAGCTTCTCGACCAGCGCATCCATGTCGTCCGCTTCCGTAGCCAGCCCGGGAACATCGTCACTGGTCGCCACCCACACGCGGGCCTCGTCGTCCCAGATGGCATTCACAATCAGGTGTGCGGAGGGCTTCATGACGGCCACAGTATAGCCAATCGGCGCTCAATCTGCCTTCGCGCCCGAGCGCCTGACGAGTTCGGTGTAGGTCTTCAGTTCTGCGGCAACGAACACCGCGAACTGCTCCGGCGTGCGGATCGCCGGCGCTTCCGACCCCATGTTGCGCAGGCGATCCCTGAAGTCCGGCGCATCCATCGCCTTGAGGATGTCGGCAGAGAGGCGGTCAACGACCGCCTGCGGAGTCTTCGCCGCGACCGACACGCCCCACCAGGTGGTCATGTCGAAGCCCTTGAGGCCCGCTTCATCCAGCGTGGGGAGCTCGGGCAGGAAACTCGAACGCTTAAGCGTCGTGGTCGCCATGGCGCGCACCTTCTCCGACCGGATGCTTGGCAAGGCGCTGGCGAGATTGTCGAACATCAGGTGGATGCGTCCGCCCATCATGTCCGCCAGCGCGGGCGCGGAACCCTTGTAGGGGATGTGCACC
>JANNXB010000271.1:0-1749 GCA_031409355.1 Betaproteobacteria bacterium
CCGGACAGCGACGTCAACTGGGGCAGCGAGACCAAGTGGCTTGCCACCGACAAGCGCTTCACCGGGGACCGCGATCTGGACCAGCCGCTGGCCGCGACACACATGGGCTTGATCTACGTCAACCCCGAGGGTCCGAATGCAAGCGGCGACTACCTCGCCGCCGCCAAGGACATCCGCGCCACCTTCGGCCGCATGGCGATGGACGACGAGGAAATCGTCGCCTTGATCGCCGGCGGCCATACCTTCGGCAAGGCGCACGGCGCCGCGCCGGAGTCGCACAAGGGTCCCGAGCCCGAGGGCGCGCCGGTCGAGGCGCAGGGCCTGGGCTGGGTCAGCAACTTTGGCAGCGGGCACGGCAAGGACACTGTCTCCAGCGGCCTGGAAGTGACCTGGACCACCACCCCGGCGCGCTGGAGCAATGACTTTTTTGAGCACCTGTTCAAGTACGAGTGGGAACTGACCAAATCGCCCGCCGGCGCCAAGCAGTGGGTCGCGAAGAACGCGCCGGAAATCATTCCCGACGCGCACATCCCGGGCAAGAAGCACAAGCCGACGATGCTCACCACCGACCTGACGATGCGCTTCGATCCGGAGTTCGGCAGGATCTCGAAGCGGTTCCTGGAGAATCCGCAGGCCTTCGCCGACGCCTTCGCCCGCGCCTGGTACAAGCTCACGCACCGTGACATGGGCCCGCGCGCCCGCTACCTCGGACCCGAGGTGCCGAAGGAAGAGTTGATCTGGCAGGACCCGCTGCCGAAGGCCGCCGGCAAGCCGATCGGCGAGAAGGACATCGCGGCGCTCAAGGTGAAGATCCTGGTTTCGAAACTCACGATTTCGCAGCTGGTGACGACCGCCTGGGCTTCGGCCTCCACTTTCCGCGGCGGCGACAAGCGCGGCGGCGCCAACGGTGCGCGTATCCGCCTCGCCCCGCAGAAGGACTGGGAAGTCAATCAACCGGCCGAATTGGCAATGGTGCTGAAGAAGCTCGAAAAGATCCAGAAAGAGTTCGGCAAGAATATTTCATTGGCCGACTTGATCGTTCTGGGCGGCTGCGCGGCGATCGAAAAAGCAGCCAGGACCGCGGGCCACAACGTGAAGGTTCCTTTCACGGCGGGACGCGCGGATGCTTCGCGGGAGCAGACCGACGTCGAATCCTTCGGCCACCTGGAGCCGATCGCCGACGGCTTCCGCAACTACGTGAAGGGCAAGCAATCCATCCCGGCCGAGCACCTGTTGGTCGACAAGGCGCAGCAGTTGACGTTGACCGCTCCGGAGATGACGGTGCTGGTCGGCGGCCTGAGAGTATTGGGCGGCGCCTTTACCGGGAACCCCGGGACGCTAAGCAACGACTTCTTTGTCAACCTGCTCGATATGGCCACGGAGTGGAAGCCGGCCGGCCTTGCGTTCGAAGGCCGAGACCGCAAGAGCGGCAAGGTGAAGTGGACCGGCACGCGCGTCGATCTGGTGTTCGGCTCGAACTCGGTGCTGCGCGCGCTGGCCGAGGTCTACGGCAGTGCGGATGCGAAAGGCAAGTTCGTGCAGGATTTCGTGAAGGCCTGGGTCAAGGTGATGAATCTCGACCGTTACGATCTCTAGCGCCGCAGGCCCGGCAGGCCGATGCCGGTGGCGTCGAAGCCGCCGTCCACCGCGAGCGTCTGGCCGTTGATGTAGCTGGCCGCATCGCTGCACAGGAACACGACCGCTGCCGCGATCTCCTCCTCGGTGCCGTAGCGGTTCAGCGGGATGGCA
>JANNXB010000272.1:0-8453 GCA_031409355.1 Betaproteobacteria bacterium
GGCAAACGCGACGACCGAACCCAGCGGCCCGAACCAGCGCCGCCCCAGCACCACCGACACGTTGCCGACGTTCGGCCCCGGCAGGAACTGGCACAGCGCAAGCACCTCGGCGAAGTCGGCCGGCGCGATCCAGCGCCGCTCTTCCACCATCACCCGGTGCGCCCAGGGCAGAACACCGCCAAAGGATCGGGCGCCGATGGAGAGGAAACCAAGGTACAGATGGAGCAGTGACTTCGGTGGCGTGACCGGCGCGTCTTCCAATCCCTACTCTCCCCAGTAATCCAGGCCCTCGGGGAGCGGCTCGCCGTGCGCGAGCGAAGCGAGCTTGGCGTACTGGCCGTCGGCATAGAGCAGCGGCTTGCCCTTCTTGCCGATCAGCAGCTGTTGCACTTCACCGAGGTAGATCGTATGCGTGCCGTGGACCATGCGGTTTGCCACGCGGCAATCGAACGCCACCAGCGCATTCTTCAGCACCGGCGCGCCCGTGGAGAGCACGGTCCACTGCTCGTCCAGGAACCTGCCCTCGCCTTTCTGCATGCCGCTGAACAGGCCCGAGAGTTCGCGGTCCTCGTGGCGCAGCACGTTGACGCAGAAGATCTCCGAAGCGGCGACGGCTTCGTGGGTGGTGGTGCTGCGGTTGATGCAGGCGAGCACCGTCGGCGGCTCCGCGGTCGCCGAGCAAACCGCGGTCGCGGTCATGCCGAAGACGTGCCCGTCGTGGCGGCAGGTGATGATGTTGACCGCGCCGGCCAGGCTGCGCATGCCGAGCTTGAATTCCGCGGCGAACTGCGCCGTGTCGATCGGCTTCCCCTGCGGTTGCGTGTTACTCATACGCCGGATTCTACCGTGCTAGATTCAGCGCCACTTCCAAGCGCGGAGCACTGCCATGCAGGATCACGGATTCCTCCACCAGGCGCTCGTCTACCTCGCCGCCGGTGTGATCGCGGTGCCGCTATTCAAGCGCCTCGGCCTGGGCTCGGTGCTGGGCTACCTCATTGCCGGCATGGCCATCGGCCCCTGGGGCCTGAAGCTGGTGTCCCAGCCGGAGGCGATCCTGCAGATCGCCGAATTCGGCGTCGTGCTGCTGCTCTTCCTCGTCGGGCTGGAACTCAATCCGGCGCGCGTCTGGCAGCTGCGCAAACCGATCTTCGGCATGGGTGCGGCGCAGGTATCGGCCACGATCGCCGTGGTGGCGGCGGTTGGATGGGCGCTCGGCCTCGAGCCCAAGGTGGCGCTGGTGGCCGGCATGGGCTTCGCGATGTCCTCCACCGCGATCGGCCTTGCCACGCTGCAGGAAAAGAACCTGCTGCCCACGCCGGGCGGCCAGGCGAGCTTTTCCGTGCTGCTGTTCCAGGACCTTGCCGTAATTCCCTTACTTTTGATTCTCGCTTTCATCAGTCCGACAAAAAATTCCGACTTCGAATGGACAGTAATGGCCAAGGCCATCGGCATCATTGTTCTGCTGATCGTCGCCGGCCGCTTCCTGCTGCGCCCGCTGCTGCGCTACATCGCCAACACCCAGCAGCGCGAGGTCTTCGTCGGCTTTGCGCTGTTCCTGGTCATGGGCATCGCCGCGCTGATGGAATCGGTCGGCCTGTCGATGGCGCTGGGCGCCTTCCTCGGCGGCGTGCTGCTCGCCGATTCGGAATACCGCCACCAGCTGGAGCTGGACATCGAGCCGTTCAAGGGGTTGCTGCTCGGACTTTTCTTCATCGCCGTCGGCATGTCGGTGGACATGGGGCTGTTTTCACGCACGCCTGGATTGATCTTCCTGATAGCCGGGGGAGTGGTTGCCCTCAAGATCGCCATTCTCTACCCGGTGGCCAAGACCTTCGGCTTCTGCGGCCGGGCCGACGCGACGCTGTTCGCGCTCTCCATTTCGCAGGTCGGCGAATTCGCCTTCGTGCTGTTTGGCGCAGCGGGCAGCATCGTCCCCCGGCCGACGCTCGACCTGCTGAACGCCGCGGTGGCCGTGTCGATGCTCAGCACCCCACTCCTGATGATGCTCTACGAGCGCTTCCTCGCGCCGCGCTTCCTCAAGGTCGAGGCGCGCGCGCCGGATGAGATCGACGAATCCAACCCGGTGATCATCGCCGGCTTCGGCCGCTTTGGCCAGGTCGTCTCGCGCGTGCTGGCCGGCATGAAAATCCGCTCCACGGTCGTGGACCACGACCCGAACCAGATCGAACTCGTGCGCCGCTTCGGCAGCAAGGCCTACTACGGCGACGCCACCCGCATAGACCTGCTCGAGAAAGCCGGCGCCAGCGGCGCGAAACTGCTGGTGGTGGCGGTCGACAAGCCCGAGACCGCGATGCGCATCGTCACCGAGGCGCGCAAGCACTTCCGCCACCTCAAAGTGATCGTGCGCGCCTACAGCCGCACCGATGCCTTCGAGTACGCGGACCTGGGCGTGCCGGCCGTGCGCGAGACCTTCGGCTCGGCGCTCGATACCGCCGAACTCGCGCTGCAGGACCTCGGCTACGGCAAGGTCGCGGCGCGGCGCGTCATCACCAGCTTCCGGCGCCACGACGAACAGGGGCTCCTGCAGCAGGCGAAGCACCGCAAGGACACCAAGAAGCTGATTACGCTCGCGCAGCAGAACCGCCAGGACCTCGAGCAGCTGCTCGCGACGGAGGCCGGCGAAAAGCCCTAGGAAACAAACAGGCGCGCGAATGCCTTTCGAATGATTACCCCGGCCGCAACAAGCGACCAGACGCCCTCCAATACGACAAACGGCATGAAGTTGATCAAGTATGAGGAATAGCACGCCAGCGCAGCGCCGACGAAATTCAGAAGCGCGTAAGGGTATCCATCCGAACGCATGAGCTTGAACAAATTCAGGAGGAATGCAAGCAAGAGCAGTGCAACTCCCGCAAAGCCGATGAACGTCGCCTCGGTGTCATGCGTCATGATTTCAGGTTGACGAGGTAGATGCCGAGGCCGACCAGCACGGCTGCGGCGGCGAACGAGGCGGACAAGGGTTCGCGCAGGAGGAGGACGCCGGCCATCACGCCGAACAGGGGCGTGAGGAAGGTGAGGACGCCGAGGCGCGCGGCGAGGTAGTGGCGCAGGAGCCAGAACCAGGCGAGGTAACTGGCGAATGCCACGGCGATGCACTGGTAGAGGAATGCAGCGATGACGAGCGGGGTGAGCTGGATCACGCCGGTTTCGTCCATCAGCCAGGAAGCCGCGAACAGGACGGGGGCGGAGACCGCGAGTTGGTAGAAGAGCGTCTTGGGCGCGCTCACGGCGGAGAGCTTGCTGGCGCGGATCAGGATGGTGGTGGTGGCCCAGAGGACGGCGCCCATCAGGCCGAAGAAGTCCCCGAGCAAGGTGCTGCGGCCGCTGGCGAAGCCGTCGCCGAACGCGACGGCGATGCCGACGAAGGCGAGCAGGACGCCGGACCACTGGCGGGCGTTGAGGCGTTCCTGCGGGATGAGGAAATGCAGGCCGAAGGCGGTCATGCAGGGCGCGAGATAGACGAAGACCACCATGCGCGCCGCGTCGGTCAGGGCGAGGCCGGCGTAGATGAAGACGAACTCGCCGCCGAACAGCAGGCCGGCCCAGATGCCCGGCCACAGGGTGCCGTCTCGCTCCCAAAGCGGGATTTTCCTGAAATGCACCCAGGTCAGCAGCAGCGCGGCCGCGATGAGGGAGCGCAGGCCGGCCTGGAATACGAGCGAGATGCCGAACGCGGCGAATTTGGCGGCGACGTGGCCGATGCCCCAGACGAGGCACAGCAGCACCATCAGGGAAACCGCGCCCGCGTCGGGCGCCCGGCGCTGCGTGTTCAGCCTGCCGAGCCCAGGTAGTAGTTCTTCACCATGTCGTTGGCTTCGAGGTCGGCGACGCTGTTCCCCACGAACACGATCTCGCCGTGCACGATGAGGTAGCCGCGGTCGGCGATGCGGATCGCCTGGTGGAAGTTCTGCTCCGCCATCAGCACCGTGAGGCCATGGCGCTCCTTCAGCTCCTTGATCATGGTCACCGTGCTCGAGACCAGGAGCGGCGACAGGCCGACGGAAGGCTCGTCCACCAGCAGCAGTTTCGGCGAGGACATGAGCGCGCGCGCGATCGCCAGCATCTGCTGCTGGCCGCCGGACATGGAGCCGGCGAGTTGGCTGCGGCGCTCCTTCAGAACCCCGAAGGTCTCGTAGCAGAGCGTGAGGTTTTTCGCGATGTCGGGCCGCGCCTGGGGCCGGTACGCGCCGAGCAGCAGGTTCTCTTCCACGGTGAGCTTTGGAAACAGCCGCCGGCCTTCCGGCACCATGGCCACGCCCAGATTCACGATTTCCTCGGTGGAGAGGCGAGTGAGATCGTGGGTCTGACTTTCAATCCTCAGTTCTATCTTCCCTTGCGTTGGGCGCACCACGCCCATTACGCACTTCATCAGGGTGCTCTTCCCGTTCCCGTTGGTACCGAGCAACGCCACCGTTTCTTTTTCTCTTATTGAAAGAGAAATTCCATGAAGTGCGCGCACGGCACCATAGCTTGCGTCGACGCCCTCAATGGTCAGTTCAAGCGCCAAGGTAGGCCTTCTGCACTTCCGGGTTGGCGACGATCGTCTGAGGCGTGCCTTCGCAGATGATGCGCCCCGCGTCCAGGCAGATGATGCGCTGCGAGAACTTCATCACCGCCTGCATGATGTGCTCGATCATGATGATGGTGATGCCGGTGGCGTTTAGCTTGAAGAGGATCTCCAGCACCTCGCCGACCTCGTTCGAGGAAAGCCCCGCCATCGCCTCGTCCGAGATCAGGAGCTTCGGCCGCGCCGCCATGGCGCGCGCGAGTTCGAGTTTGCGCAGCTCGACCTGGGACAGCTGGTTGGACCGCGTCTCGGCCTTGTCGGCAAGGCCGATCTGCCGCAGGATGTCGTGCGCCTGCTCCACCTTGCCGTGGCTCACGTACTCCAGCGGCACCAGCAGGTTCTCCAGTACCGACATGCTCGCGAAAGGCCGCGGGATCTGGAAGCTGCGCGCGATGCCGCGCCGCGTCCGCTGGTACGCGGGCAACCCGGATATTTCCTTGCCGTCGAATTGGATGCTGCCGTGGTCGTTCTCCAGCACGCCCGAAACGCAGTTGATCAGCGTGGTCTTGCCCGAGCCGTTCGGGCCGATCAGGCCGAAGCGCTCCCCGCGCGCGACTTCGACGTTCACCTTGTCGAGCGCGGTGAAGCCGCCGAAATTCTTCGACAGTTCCCTGACTTGCAGGAGGGCGACGCTCATCGCTTCCTCGCGGGAAAGAACTTGCGGAACAGGCCGATGATGCCTTCCGGCGCCGCCACGACGAAGACCACCAGCATGACGCCGACCACGAGCACGTTGATTTCGGACGAAATGGTGACCGTGACGATCTGCTGCACCGATCCGAGCAGCACCGCGCCGATCACCGGCCCGATCCAGTGCCCCATCCCGCCGATGATCGGCATCGCCAGCGCGTTTACCGCGTGGGTCAGGCTGAAGGCGGACGTGGGCTCGATGAAGGACAGGTACTGGGCGTAAGGCGCGCCGGCAGCACCCATCAGGGCGCCCGACAGGGTGGCGGCACCGAGCTTCAATTTCAGCGTCGGCACGCCCGAACACTCGGCGGCGACTTCATTGTCGCGGATCGCGCGCAGGCCCCTGCCGATCCACGAGGTCTCGACATAGCGCGCGGCGCCGACCGCGATGACCGCGAGCACCGCCATGACGAAGAACAGCCAGACCGTGTGGCTGGCGAAGAACGGCGTGTCGGTCGGGCGCAGGGTCGGCAGACCCTTGGCGCCGCCGACGTAGGCCCAGTTGACCACCACCGTTTCGAGGATGATCGCCACCGCGATGGTGGCGATCGAAAAGAAAATACCGCGCAGCCGCAAGGTCAGCAGGCCGACGCCGAAGCCGAGCAGCCCCGATGCCGCGGCGCCCGCGAGGATCTGCAGCCCCAGCGGCAGCGCGAAGGCCTTGTACAACGCCACCGCCGTATACGCGCCCACCGCGAAGAATGCGCCCGAGCCGAAGTTCACGTAGCCGGCGTAGCCGCCGAGGATGTTCCAGGCGGTCGCCATCACGATGAGCTGCAGCACCACGTAGCCGGCGAAGAAGAAATACTCGTTCTGGAAAACGAACGGCATGGACGCGGCCAATGCCAGGACTGCGATCGCGCCGACCAGGAAACGCGTCATTACCGGCCAAACAGTCCGGCGGGTCGGACCCCCAGGACAAGCAGCAGGATGCCGAAGGCGACAGCCGGCGCCCAAGCGGTGCCGGCGGTGGTTAGCACGACCGACTCTGCGATACCGAGGATAAGTCCCGCGACCAGCGTGCCGCTCATGCTGCCCAGGCCCGCCAGCACCACCACGCAGAAGGTGCGGCCGATGTAGAGGCGATCCAGGCCGGGCTCGACCGGCCCGACGATGATCAGCAGCGCGCCGGCGATCGCGCAGGTCGCGGTGGCGATGCCGAAAGCCCAGCGCTTGATGCGCACCGGGTTGGCGCCCATGAGACGCAGGGCCCCTTCATCCTGCGCCACCGCCTTGATGGCGCGGCCTGTGAAGGTGCGCGACAGGTACAGCGCCAACGTGCCGGTGAGCGCCAGCGCGACACCGAAGGCCACCAGCATGCGCTGCGGCACGCGCATCTCGCCGAACTCCACGCTGGTGCCGATGTAGGTCGCGTCCACCAGCCGCTGGTCGACGCCGAAGGCGAGGATCAGGCCGACCTGCACGATGAACGCAATGCCGAAGAAGAACGCGATGCCGCGCAGGCCCTGGTCGCTGCCCCGCCCCTCGAAGGTCGAGTAGTAAAACTGGTAGACGCCGAGGCCGAAGACGAAGAACACCGGCATCAGCAGCAGGCCGGCCAGCAACGGATCGATGCCGAAGGTGGTGAGCAGGTAGGTCGCGTACGCGCCCAGCACCAGGAACGCCGGATGCGCGACGTGCGGCACGTCGAGCAGTCCGAAGGAAATGGACAGCCCGACGCTGACCGCGGCGTAGAAGCAGCCGAGCAGTATCCCGGCGACTACCGCCTCAAATAGAAGCTGGCCGTCCAGACCTTGCCGTCCAGTCCTACTGCCGTGCTTGATCGAAGGGGATGACGTCACCCGTCTTCAGCGCCGCCGGCCCGATGATCACCTGCTTGCCCGGGAGGCGGAACTGCTCAAGGTCCTTGCCCTTGATGCCGCGGAATTGCGCCATCGGCACCCGCGGCGTGGCCCATTCGCCGACCGCGTCGTACTTGATGTCGCCCACCATGGTTTTCATGGTGTTGGTGCGGATGTAGTTCGCCAGCGCCTTCTGGTCGAGGCCCTTGGTAGCGGTGACCGCCTGCTCGAGCATCTGGCCGATGGCGTAGTTGAACGGCGGCAGGTAGAAGCCGAGCGGATCGACCTTCTCTGCCTTGGCGCGCACCGAATAGCGCTTGAGGAACTCCGTCACCGCCGGGTTCGCCATGGTCTTCTCCGGCACCCAGCTGTTGTAGTTGACGAAGCCGTTCAGCATCGGTCCGAGCGCCTCCATGATCGGCGCGAACTGCAGGCCGACCATGCCGCCGCCGATCATCTTCACCGTCGGGCCGACGCCGAGTTCGTTCACCGAGCGCACGATGGCCGCGGATTCGGCCGGGTACGAGCAGATGAACACGAGGTCGGGCTTCGCCGCCCGCACCGCACGAATGATCGAGGAGAAATCGACCGAATTCGGCGGATAGCTCTGGTCGTAGACGAAGGTAAAACCCTTCGCCTTGGCGATGGCACGTGCGCCGGTGCACAGGCTCTGCGCGAACTCGGCGTCCGCCGCCATCATGGCGATGGACTTGGCGCCCAGCTTCTGCGCCTGGTCGAGGAAAGGCCCGCCCCAGGCGAGCGCACCCGCGCCCCAGGGCGCGTTATTGAACCACTTGTCGTGCCGGATCTGGGCGTTGGCGTCGAAGGAGAAGTTGCCCATCAGCAGCAGGTCGCGCTGCTTCACCAGCGGCATGATCGGCGCGGTCACGTTGGTGCCGTAGGGCGCGATCAGCAGGTCCACCTTGTCCACGTCGAGCAACTTGGTGTAGATGCCGGGCACCAGGCCCGGGTTGGTCTGGTCGTCGTAGTGGATGAACTGCACCTTGCGCCCGAGCATCCCGCCCTTGGCGTTGACGTCCTCGACCCACATCTGCAGCGCGAGCAGCGCCGCCTTGCCGCCGCCGCCGAGGGGGCCGGTCTGGGGCATGCTCATGCCGATCTTGATGGGTTGCTGCGCGAACGCGGCAAATGAGAACGCGGCAAGGACTGCGGCTAGCAGGGCACGGAAAGTCATGGACTCCCTCCTCAGGGTAACTGCAGGCATTATAGTAAGAAATGGCCATGATTCCACGCGAAAGAACCCCCTATTCCGCGATCGTCGACCGCGCGCCGCTGAAACTGCCCGGCAAGGCGCGCGTGATTGTCTGGACCATCGTCAACCTGGAAGTGTGGGACATCGCCCGCGCCATGGC
>JANNXB010000273.1:0-6304 GCA_031409355.1 Betaproteobacteria bacterium
GCCGTCGATCTTGCTGAAGACGCCCTGACCGGGGCGGTTGGCGCCCTGGGGGCGCGTTGCGTCCTGCACTGGGGCGAGATGGGCACCCGCTGGGGCGTGAGCCGCACGGTGTCGCAACTCCACGCGCTGCTGTTCTTCCTCGGGCGGCCGATGCATGCCGAGGAAATCTCGCTCGTCCTGCAGGTGGCGCGCTCCAACGTCAGCACCAGCATCCGCGAGCTGCAGAACTGGGACCTCGTCCGAGTTGTGCATCGGGCAGGCGACCGACGCGACCACTTCGAGACCCTGCAGGATCCCTGGGAGCTGATGCGCGTCATCGCCAGGGAGCGCAAGGAGCGCGAGTTCGATCCCACCACGGCTTTCCTGCGCGGTTGCGTGGAGAGCAGGGAGTTCGCGCGCGAGGATCCGGGCACGCAGAAGCGGCTGCGCGAGACGCTGGCTCTGATGGAGGGCGCCTCCGCCTGGACCGACGAGATGCTGGAACTTGAGACCGGCGTGCTGAAGAAGCTGCTGAAGCTCGGTGCGCGGATCCTGCGCTAGGGTTGTAGGGCTTCCCAGTCGCCGAGCTTGATGCGCGTCACGGCCTCGAAGCGTGAATTTCCTGCAGGGCGAACTACGGCAATTTCACCTTCGGCCAGGTAAGGCGAGCCGAACACGGCGAAGAACGGATTGCCGTGGCTGGAGACGACGTTGTTCTGACCCGGCACGGGCGGCGTCGAGAGCAGCTTCTTCAGTGCGTCGTAGCGCTTCGGATCGTCGGACTTTACCGGGCCGCCGCGCGCTTCATTGGTCTTTTCGGCCTTGCCGAAGGCGAGCATCGCGGTCTCGACGGTGCGGCAGAAGGGGCTTGCGTACACCTTGCCGATGGCAATGCCGAGGCGCTTTAGGTGGCCGGCGATGGCGCGCGCCTCGTCGCGGCCCTTGTCGGTGAGGGGACGCTGGTTGGCGCAGTCCTCGAACGACGCCATGCCGGCGTCGTTCTTGCTGAAATCGGTCGAGGTATGGCGGATGTAGAGGACGTAGCCGCCCTTGCGCAGTTCAGCGGCGAGCCCTTCAGCCTGTGTGGACAGGCTGAAGGCCGCAAGAACAAGGAACAGCCAGCTACGCAGCTTTCACCTTCGCCGGGCCGGCTTTCGAGATCAGCTCGCGCAGCACGTAGGGCAGGATGCCGCCGTGCTTGAAGTAATCGACCTCGATCGGGGTGTCGATGCGCGACTTCACCTTGATGGACTGTTTGCTTCCGTCTTTCCTCTTTATTTCAAGGGAAAGTTCCTGTTGCGGATGGATATCGTCCAGGCCGGAGATCGAGATTTCCTCCTCGCCGGTGATGCCGAGCGAGGCGACGCTGTCGTTGCCGAGGAACTGCAGCGGCAGCACGCCCATGCCCACCAGGTTGGAACGGTGGATGCGCTCGAAGCTGCGCGTGATCACGGCCTTGACACCGAGCAGCTGGGTGCCCTTGGCCGCCCAGTCGCGCGAGGAGCCGGTGCCGTATTCCTCGCCGCCAAAGATGACCGTCGGCGTGCCGTCGGCGATGTAGCGCATCGCGGCATCGTAGATCGGCAATTCTTCGCCTTTATATCGGGTCAGGCCGCCTTCCTTGCCGCCCATCATCTGGTTCTTGATGCGCACGTTGGCAAACGTCCCCCGCATCATGACGTCGTGGTTGCCGCGGCGCGCGCCGTAGCTGTTGAAGTCGGCCACCGCGATGTCGTGCTCCTGCAGGTAGAAGCCGGCGGGCGAGGTCGGCTTGATCGAGCCGGCCGGGCTGATGTGGTCGGTCGTGACCGAGTCGCCGAACACGCCCAGCACCTTGGCGCCGGAGATGTTGCCGGGCCGGCCGGGCTGCATGCTGAAATCCTTGAAGAAGGGCGGCTCGGCGATGTAGCTCGACTTGGGCCAGGTGTAGACCTGGCCGGAGGGCGCCGAGATTCTCTTGAACATCGGGCTCGCGTTGGCGAGGTCGCCGTACAGCTTGCGGAAGGTGGACGGGTCCATCGCCAGCTTCATCAGCGACTGGATTTCGTCGGAGGTTGGCCAGATGTGGCCGATATAGACATCCTGTCCGTCCTTCGATTTCCCGATCGGTTGCGTCTTGAAATCAACCAGGACAGATCCGGCGATCGCATACGCGACCACCAGGGGAGGGGAAGCGAGGAAATTGGCGCGGATGTTGGGATGGATGCGCGCCTCGAAGTTGCGGTTGCCCGAAAGCACCGCGGCGCAGACCAGTTCGTTCTTGACGATGGTTTCCTCGATCGGCTGCGACAGCGGGCCGGCGTTGCCGATGCAGGTGGTGCAGCCGTAGCCGGCGAGGTAGAAGCCGAGCTTCTCCAGGTAGGGCAGGAGTCCCGCCCTGGTCAGGTAATCGGTGACCACGCGTGAGCCGGGCGCGAGGGAGGTCTTGATGTGCGGCTTGACCGTGAGGCCGAGTTCCACCGCCTTCTTCGCCAGCAGCCCGGCCGCCAGCAGCACGCCGGGGTTGGAGGTGTTGGTGCAGGAGGTGATGGCGGCGATCAGCACGTCGCCATTGCTGATTTCGAGGCCGTCATATGTTTTGTATTTCTTATTTAATTCAGAAGAATTTTTTGCAAAACCATTCTCTTTGACGGGCGCGGAGAAGAGATCAGTGAACGAGCTCTTCATCTTGTCCAGGTTGATGCGGTCCTGCGGCCGTTTCGGGCCGGCCAGCGACGACATCACGGTGGACAGGTCGAGTTCCAGGTTCTCGCTGAAATCGATCGAGCCGGCCTTGGGCACGCCGAACATCTGCTGCGCCTTGAAATAGGCCTCCAGCGCGCTGATCTCTGCGTCGGTGCGGCCGGTGCCCTTGAAGTAGGCGATGGTCTTGTCGTCCACCGGAAAGAAGCCCATGGTCGCGCCGTACTCGGGCGCCATGTTGGCGATGGTGGCGCGGTCGGTCACCGACAGCGAGGAACAGCCCTCGCCGAAGAATTCGACGAATTTGCCGACCACCTTGGCCTTGCGCAGCATTTCGGTGACCGTGAGAACGAGGTCGGTTGCAGTGCACGCCGGGTGTAATTTATTTTTTAACTGAACCCCAACAACATCAGGAGTGAGGAAGTACACGGGTTGGCCGAGCATCCCTGCCTCGGCCTCGATGCCGCCGACGCCCCAGCCGACGACGCCGATGCCGTTGATCATCGTCGTGTGGCTGTCGGTGCCGACGAGCGTGTCGGGATAATAGATGCCGTCCTTCTGGTGCACGCCGCGCGCGAGGTACTCCAGGTTCACCTGGTGCACGATGCCGATGCCCGGGGGCACGACCTTGAAGGTGTCGAACGCCTGCATGCCCCACTTCATGAACTGGTAGCGCTCCTCGTTCCTCTTGAATTCCAGCTTCATGTTGAGATCGAGCGCGTTCTTGTTGCCGTAGTGGTCGATCTGCACCGAGTGGTCCACCACCAGGTCCACCGGCACCAGCGGCTCGATCACCTTCGGATCCTTGCCCATCTTCTGCGCCACGTTGCGCATCGCCGCGAGGTCGCAGAGCAGGGGCACGCCGGTGAAGTCCTGCAGCACGATCCTCGCCAGGACGAAGGGAATCTCGTCGGTGCGGGTGGCGTTCGGTTTCCAGTTGGCGAGCTGCCGCACGTGCTCCTCGGTGACCTTCTTGCCGTCGCAGTTGCGCAGCACCGACTCGAGCACGATGCGGATGGAGAGCGGCAGCCTTTCGATTTTTATCCCCAGGGATTTTCCTAATTGGGGAAGCGAATAAAACTTCCCGCCCTTGAGGGGTTGCAGGGTGTTGTGCAGGTTGTGGGCCATGGTCAGCTTCCTCGTTTTTGCCTGGATTGCTTGTAAGCCGCGAAACTCGCTTTGCGGTAGCCGCCGCTGGCGACGTACTCGCCCAGCAGCATGAATTCGGCGGGATCGTAGATGGCGCCTGCGTGCGTCGCGAGCAGTTTGCCGTCGGGCGCGTAGAACTGGAAGCTCGGGCTGGCGCGCATGCCGCGCTCGCGGGCGAATTCCTTTTCCGGCAGCGTGCGGCCGTCGAAGCCGGTCGTCTCGTTCGAACCCCTGGTGTCGATGGCGATGACGCGGAAGCGAGTCTTGTACCAGGCCTGTACCTCGGGCCGCGACAGGACCTCGCGCTTCATGCGCGCGCAGGCCGGGCAATCGTCGAAGTGGTACATGAGCATCAGCCCCTGCTGGCCGGCCTTCTTCGCTTCCGCGGCTTCGGCGCGCAGGTCGCCGAACGACAGCTCGAAGAAGCGGTCCCAGGAACCCGCGGCCAGCGCGGGCGCCGCGGCGAACGCGAGGAGCAGGGCGAGCACGCGGATCAAGACGCGGCTCCGCCGTCGTTGGCCCAAGTGGCTTCCGGGGTGCAACCGGCTGATGGTTTTTGATCTTGATTAAAAAGAAACAAAAGCCTGGACCGTTCATCCAGCAGGGCCGTCAGCTGCTCGTCGCAGCGCGCGATCGGCGTCGGATAGTTGCGGATTTCCTCCGACAGTTCGTCGATGCGGCTCATATCACCATCAGGTCGACGAATTCATTTACCGGGGTTTGCTCCAACCGCTTTTGATCAAGACAAAGGTCGAGAATCGCTTTCTGCTGTTTCGCGGGGAAGCGGCGGGCGAGGTTGGTCTTGAACTTCTCCACCAGCACGGGCATGCCTTCCTTGCGGCGGCGCTTGTGGCCGATCGGGTATTCGCAGACCACTTCCTTGAGTTTGGTTCCGTCCTTGAATTCGACGGTGAGCGCGTTGGCGATCGAGCGCTTGTCCGGCGTGTGGTAGTCGCGCGTGAATTTCTTGTCTTCCACGCAGAACATCTTTGCGCGCAGGGCATCGATCCTCGGATCCTTCGCTACGCCGTCCTCGTAGTCGCCGGCGGTCAGGCGCCCGAAGAGCAGGGGCACGGCGACCATGTACTGGATGCAGTGGTCGCGGTCGGCGGGATTGCTCAAGGGGCCCTTCTTGTCGATGATGCGGATCGCCGCCTCGTGGGTGCGGATCCGGATTTTCTTAATGTCTTCAGCGGTCTTGCCGAGGGATTTCATCTGCTGAAAGATCGTCATCGCGCATTCCACCGCGGTTTGCGAGTGGAATTCTGCCGGGAAGGAGATCTTGAACAGCACGTTCTCCATCACATAGCTGCCGAAGGGGCGCTGAAATTTGAAAGGCTTGCCCTTGAAGAGCACGTCGTAGAAGCCCCAGCCCTTGGCGGTGAGCACCGAGGGGTAGCCCATTTCGCCGGTCTGGCTGATGAGCGCCAGGCGCACCGCGCGCGCGGTGGCATCGCCGGCCGCCCAGCTCTTGCGCGAGCCGGTATTCGGCGAATGGCGGTAGGTGCGCAGCGACTGGCCATCCACCCAGGCCTGCGAGACCGCATTTACCACTTCTTCGTTACTTAAACCGAGAAGAGATGAAACAACCGCGGTCGAAGCGACCTTCACCAGCACCACGTGGTCCAGGCCGACGCGGTTGAAGCTGTTCTCCAGTGCCAGCACGCCCTGGATCTCGTGCGCCTTGATCATGGCCGTGAGGACGTCTTTCACGGTGACTTTCTTTCCGTTCCTTGAAAGCCAGTCGGCGACCGCCAGAATTCCGCCGAGATTGTCCGATGGGTGGCCCCATTCGGCCGCCAGCCACGTGTCGTTGAAGTCGAGCCAGCGGATCATGGCGCCGATGTTGAACGCCGCCTGCACCGGATCGAGCTGGAACTGGGTGCCCGGCACGCGCGCGCCGTTCGGCACCACGGTTCCCTTGACGATCGGCCCCATCAGCTTGGTGCAGGCCGGGTACTCGAGTGCCTCGAAGCCGCAGCCCAGAGTGTCCATCAGGCAGTAGCGGGCGGTGTCGTAGGCGTCCTGGCTCTTTACGCTGTAATTCTTCGCATAGTCGGCAATTAGGTCGAGGACCTTGTCGGCCTTCGGCCGGACGTTTGAGATGTGCGCGGACACTATTTTGGTTCCTGTTCTTTTTCAGACAACGGTTTGAAGAGATATTCATTGCCCCCCGCCCTGGGCGAGGGAATCACGGGATCGGGCGGGGTGCGGTTCGCGCCGGCATGGTCCCACCACACCGCGCGGCCCTTTTTCTGCGATTCGCGCTCCTCGGGATGCTTCTCGAGGTACTCCCGGATGAATTTGGTGTGCTCGGATTCGTACATGGCCATGGCGATTAACCCCTGTCCTTGAGCGGCACCCATTTCCGGTTCTCGGGGCCGTTGTAATTGGCCGCCGGGCGGATGATCTTGCCGTCGATGCGCTGCTCGATGATATGCGCCGCCCAGCCGCTGGTGCGCGCCAATACGAAGAGCGGCGTGAAGTGCAGCGT
>JANNXB010000274.1:0-15451 GCA_031409355.1 Betaproteobacteria bacterium
GACTGGCATCGTTTCGCGTGGCGGCTCAATCATGGCCAAGTGGTGCCTCTCGCACCACAAGGAGAGCTTCCTCTATACGCATTTCGAGGACATCTGCGACATCATGAAGGCGTACGACGTGAGTTTCAGCCTCGGCGACGGTCTGCGCCCCGGCTCGGGCTACGACGCCAACGACGAGGCGCAGCTCTCCGAACTGCGCACGCTGGGCGAACTCACAAAGGTTGCCTGGAAGCACGACGTGCAGGTGATGATTGAAGGCCCCGGCCACGTGCCGATGCAGCTCATCAAGGAGAACATGGACATCCAGCTGAAGGAGTGCCACGAGGCGCCTTTCTACACGCTGGGACCATTGACCACCGACATCGCGCCGGGCTACGACCACATCACCTCGGCGATCGGGGCGGCGCAGATCGGCTGGTACGGCACCGCGATGCTCTGCTACGTCACGCCCAAGGAGCACCTTGGCCTGCCGAACAAGAAGGACGTGAAGGACGGCATCATGGCCTACAAGATCGCCGCGCACGCGGCCGACCTCGCCAAGGGCCATCCGGGCGCGCAGATCCGCGACAACGCAGTTTCAAAGGCGCGCTTCGAGTTCCGCTGGGAGGACCAATTCAACCTCGGCCTCGACCCGGACACCGCCAAGGACTTCCACGACGAGACGCTGCCGAAAGACAGCATGAAGGTGGCGCACTTCTGCTCGATGTGCGGCCCGCACTTCTGCTCGATGAAGATCACGCAGGACGTGCGCGACTATGTCGAGAAGGGCATGCAGGAGAAGTCGGTGGAGTTCGTGAAAAAGGGCGCCGAAATCTACCAGAAGGCCTGATTTAGTTCGGGGCGATCAGTTTTAGCCTGGGAAAGTAGTCCCGAAAGCGTCGCGGATCGCGCGTGAGAAGGCTGATCCCCGCGACCGCGGCATGCGCGCCGATGAAGAAGTCAGGCAGCGGCGCGGCGCGCTTGCCGCCCCTGCGGCGATAGAGTTTGAATGCCTTGCCGGCAAGGAATGCGGCCTCCCAGGGCAGCGCCAGACGTTCGAACCGGAAGTCTGCGAGCACGTCTTCGACCTGTTCAATAGTCTCAAAGTGGACGGAGAATTCCGCATAGACGATCGGATTGATCGCCAGCGGTTCGCGGCTGGCGACGGCAGCGAGTTTGCGCGCCGACCAGTCGAACCACATTGGATCCACGGTGGCGACGTCAATCAGGACATTGGTATCGACCAGGACCATTCAGGCGGCTCAATCCTCGCCGCGCGTGAGGGCCATCAATTCGTCCGTGGACATTTTCAGGTGCCTGAGCGAGCCGCGCAGCCGCGCTACCGCGCGCGCGCCGCGGCCGACGCGCTTGCCGGCTGGTTTGAGCAGAACCTTGCCGCGCTGGTAGGCGAACTCGACTTCGGTGTTGGGCAGCAAGCCTGCTTTCTCGCGGATGTGCTGAGGAATGGTGACCTGGCCCTTGCTGGTGATGCGCATGATGCCTCCGGTAATACTTGTCGCAAGTAAGAATCTTACCGGACGGCGTGCGATTGTTCAATCCCAGGGGGATGCAGGAGAAGTCGGTGGAATTCGTGAAAAAGGGCGGCGATCTTTATCTGCCGGCAAAGCCCGACGTCTGACCTCTACCAGAGGACTGGCACGCCGTATTGCTTGAACACCGGATCGATACTGATCACGCGCAGCTTCTCGATCCTGGCTTGGGCGATCAGCATGCGATCAAACGGATCCTTGTGGGGGCCGGGCAGCGTTCCCGCCGCCAGTGCGTGATCCAGCGAGATGGGCAGGACTTCAAATCGTTCGCGGCGCAGATAGACTGGCAGTTTCACGGCGACGTCGCCTATCTCCGGCAGTTTGCCGATCCGGACCTTGGTGGCGATTTCCCAGGCGCTCGCGCTGCTGACCCATACCCGCTGGTCGGATTTCTCGATCGCCGTCCTTGCCTTGCTCGAAAGCTTCGGATCGCCGAACAGCCACCACAGCAGCGTGTGGGTATCGAGCAGCAGGGTCATTCCCAGGCCGCCAACTCTCCCTTGGGCAGGGGCTCGAAAAATTTCCCGGTCACGCGCCCTTTGCCCCTGGCCGCACCGGGCGCGCGTTTGGGTTGCGCTATCGGCACCAGCCGCGCATACGGCTTGCCCGCCTTGGCGATAACGATCTCCTCTCCGGCCGCGGCCGCGTCCAGCAGCCGCGACAAGTGTGTTTTTGCCTCATGAACGTTGACTTCGCGCATCGTCGTACCTTCCCGCGTTAGGACTACCATTATCAACTTAGTCTAGTCTATTAGTCAACATGGTGGGAAAGGGCAAGGAAGGGATGGGCGCATCGGGGGGCGACGTCACCATCGACGCTGAGCGGTCTTGCTTATTTCGATCATCTTCGCCGTTTGGCGAAAATGATCGTTTGGATTCTCACCACTTCGTTCCTTCAAGGGCCATCTACTCGTCCCGGTTGAACGATATGGAAAGAATTAACGAAGCCCAGCGGAAACGGTTGACTATTCGGGCCTCGTCGACGGGCAACGATCGATCGGCCGCCTAAACACTGACGGTTGTCTTCAGGTCGCCCGCCTCTATCTTGAACTCCGGCGTGTACTGCGCCCTTTGCCCTTTGACATTTCCGCTCTCCTTGCCCAAAGTTTGATTGCTTAGCAAGGGATGCGTTTTTCGGGGGCAAGGTCGCGACGTCCGTCCATGGGTTCCTGATGTACCTAGAATGACGCCATGGAAGGATTGATCGCCGCATTCTTGAAGGTGACCGCCGGTGTCGCTATCGGGCTGCCGCTGATCGTCTATCTCGCGCAGGACTCGCTGATCTTCTACCGGCAGCCGTTGCCTGAGGCGCGTCGCACGGACATTGCCAGGCGCTTTCCCGCGGCGCAGGAAGTGTTTCTCCAGGCAAAGGACGGCGCGAAGCTTCACGCCTGGCATGTGAAGGCTGGAGGCAAGGCTCCTCTCATCCTCTACTTCGGCGGCAACGCTGAGGAAGTTTCGTGGATGATCGAGGAAACCGGCAACGCACCTGGATTCAACTGGCTGCTGGTGGATTATCGTGGCTACGGCCTGAGCGAAGGCGCGCCCGGTGAGGCGGCGCTGGTGTCCGACGCGGTCGAGTGGTTCGATTTCGCGACAAAACTTCCCGGCGTGGATCCGTCTCGAACGGTCGTGTTTGGTCGCAGCCTCGGCAGCGGAGTCGCCGTTGCCCTTGCGGCGCAGCGGCCGATCGCGCAAGTCATCCTTGTGACGCCCTACGACAGCCTCGCCGCGGTGGCCAAGCGCTACTACTGGTACTTGCCGGTGGATCTGCTGCTAAAGCATCGCTTCGATTCGATTGCGCTGGCCCCCGCGCTAAAGCAACCGCTGCTGTGCCTGATTGCGGAGCGCGACGAAGTCATTCCGTCGGCGCACGGCGAGCGCCTGTTCGAGGCCTGGGGCGGGCCAAAGAGAAAGGTGGTTCTGCAGGAGGCCGGTCACAACGCCACCGATGCGCATCCATTGTTCGGGACCTCGATCCGCGAATTTTTGGCGCAGAAGGTACATTAGGCGGCATGGATCCGAACCTGCTGTATGCACTGATTCTCGGCATCGTCGAAGGCGTCACCGAGTTTCTGCCGGTATCGAGCACCGGGCATCTCATCCTGGTGGGCGACCTGCTCGGCGCGAACGACGAGCGCTGGAATGTGTTCAACATCGTGATCCAGACCGGCGCGATGCTGGCCATCGTGTGGGAATACCGGGCGCGCTTCTTCCGGATCGATGTCGCGCTCTATCGCAATTTGATCGTCGCCTTCATTCCCGCGGCGATTCTGGGTCTGCTGTTCTCCAAGATCATCAAGGGTTACCTGTTCCATGCCGTACCCGTGGCCCTGGCCTTCATCGTCGGCGGCATCATCATCCTCCTGGTCGAGCGAAAGCCGCGCGCGCAATCCCGGGTGGAATCCGTTTCGGACATGACCTGGCTCGACGCGCTGAAGGTTGGGTTCGCGCAATGCTTCGCGCTCATTCCGGGGACCTCTCGCTCGGGGGCAACGATCATCGGCGGGATGCTGTTCGGGTTGTCGCGCAAGGCGGCCACGGAATTTTCGTTTTTCCTCGCGGTGCCTACCCTGATGGCGGCGGGCGCCTACGACTTGCTGAAGAACCGGCACTTGTTCTCGACGAGCGACCTGCCGATGTTCGGCGTGGGCTCAGTAACCGCGTTCGTTTCCGCGTTCGTCGTGGTGCGCTGGCTGATCCGCTACGTGGCGACGCACGACTTCAAGCCTTTCGCCTGGTATCGCATCGCATTCGGCCTGATCGTGCTGCTTACTGCGCACTTCGGCTGGGTGGACTGGAAGAATTAAAAACAGGGGAGTTCAGGCCCCCTGTTCCCACTTCTAGCTCTGCATCCAGGGCAGGCCGGCCTTGCGCCAGCCGCCGGCCACGTTGCGATGACCCGCCGCGTCCTTGTCGCCTTCGAAGCCTTCGAGAATGTTGTAGGCCTCCGACCAGCCGGCCTCGGTGGCTGCGATGGCGGCGTGGTGCGAGCGCACGCCCGAGCGGCAGAGGAACATCACGGGCTCTTCCTTGCGCGCCGCTTCCGCCAGTTGCTCGAGGAAGGCCGGATTGCGCTGCCCTTCAGGGTAGGAATTCCATTCGATGGCTTCCGCGCCAGGTACTGATCCGACGAAGTGCAGTTCGGCGTCCGTACGCACGTCCACCAGCTTCGCGCCCGCCTGCATCAGCGCATGCGCTTCCGCCGGCAGCAGGGCTCCCGCATAGGGGAGCTTCAATTTCTGGCCACGTTCCCGGGCCTTCTTTCTTATGTCGTCCATGTCGCCGTCAATTATAGATTCTCAAGTCGTTCGCACCTAAACGGTGCCCATCAGGCTCATTGCGCACCATCACAGTGCAATTTGGTCGGGTAGAATCGCACCAACTTGGCCAGGGGAGGGGCTGGCCATGGTGAGGGCGTTTGGCACGGATTCTGCTCAAGTACGCTGGTCCGGCTGGTTCGCCCAGCCTGTCCTATCTATTACCGCTGTTACCACCAATTGGGGAGATTTGCGATGGCGATGACGCCTGATGACGTATTGAAGATGATCAAAGAGAAGGAAGTGAAGTTCGTCGACATCCGCTTCACCGACACGCGCGGCAAGGAACAACATGTTTCCGTACCCGCCAAGCAGTTCACCATGGACAAGTTCACCGACGGCCACGCCTTCGACGGCTCGTCGATCGCCGGCTGGAAGGGCATCCAGGCCTCCGACATGCTGCTGTATCCGGATCCCGTCTCCGCCCGCATGGATCCGTTTACCGACGAAGCGGTGCTAAACATCAGCTGCGACGTGGTCGAACCGACGGACGGCAAGCCGTACAACCGCTGCCCGCGCGGCATTGCGAAGCGCGCCGAGGCCTACCTCAAGTCTTCCGGCATTGGCGACGTCGCCTATTTCGGCCCGGAGCCCGAGTTCTTCATCTTCGACGGCGTTACCTGGAACGTGGACATGTCCGGTTCCTCGGTGAAGATCAAGTCCGAGGAAGCGCCCTGGTCCACCGGCATCGAGTACGAGGCCGGCAACATGGGCCACCGCGCGCCGGTCAAGGGCGGCTATTTTCCGGTGGCGCCGGCCGACACGCTGCAGGACATCCGCAACGCGATGTGCATCGCGCTAGAGCAGCAAGGCGTGGAAGTCGAAGTGCATCACCACGAAGTGGCCGCGCCGGGCCAGTGCGAAATCGGCACCAAGTTCGCTCCGCTGGTGCAGCGCGCGGACTGGTTGCAGATCCTCAAATACACGGTGTGGAATGTCGCAGCCTCCTACGGCAAAACCGCGACCTTCATGCCCAAGCCGGTGGTCGGCGATAACGGGTCGGGCATGCACGTGCACCAGTCGGTGTGGAAGGGCGGCAACAACCTGTTCGCGGGGAACCTGTACGCCGGCCTGTCCGAGTTCGCGCTGTTCTACATCGGCGGCATCATCAAGCACGCCAAGGCGCTGAACGCGATCACCAACCCGGGCACCAACTCGTACAAGCGCCTGGTGCCGGGATTCGAGGCGCCGATCAATCTTGCCTACTCGGCGAAGAACCGCTCGGCCTCCTGCCGCATCCCCTACGTGGCGAGCCCCAAGGGGCGCCGCGTAGAGGTGCGTTTCCCTGACCCCACGGCGAATGCCTACCTGGCGTTTTCCGCGCTGCTGATGGCTGGCTTGGACGGGGTGCAGAACAAGATCCATCCCGGCGATCCGATCGACAAGGACCTGTATCACCTGCCGCCCGAAGAAGCCGGCAAGGTGCCGCAAGTCTGCTCGTCGCTGGACGAGGCGCTCGAGAACCTGAAGCAGGACCACGCCTTCCTGACCAAGGGCGGGGTGTTCGACGAGGATTTCATCGAGTCCTACATCGCGCTCAAGATGGACGAAGTCACGCGTTTCCGCATGACCACCCATCCGGTGGAATTCGACATGTACTACAGCTCCTAGTCGCTTCGGGCGCTCGCGCGTTAGGGAAAGGACGGGCACGGTGCCCGTCCTTTCTTATTTGGAGGATGGTTTGAGAAACCGCTATTTGTGGCATAGACTCAGGCTCTTGATTTCAGGCGTCTTCTTGCCCATGTCACGGATTGGTGCGCTGCTTGCCCTGATGCTCGGCGGTGTTTGCGCAGGACCAGCAATCGCCCAGGTGGAGACCATCTGGAGCTGCAAGGACCCGAACGGCCGTACCCACGTGACCAACCTCAAGGAAGACACGGTCGGCAAGGATTGCCGCATCGTCCAGCAGCAGCGCGTCACGGTCGCGCCGCCGGCGCCCAAGTCCCCGGCCGGGAAGTCGCCCGCGGGATTCCCAAAGGAGTCGGCGTCCGACCGCCAGGCCTCGAAGGCCAAGCAGAGAGAGACGATCGAGAAGGAGCTCACCCAGGAACAGTCGATGCTCGCCGATGCGCGCAGAAAGCTCACCGAACAGGAAGCGACGCGCGACGGCGGCGAGAAGAACTACGCCAGGGTGCTCGAGCGGCTGAAGCCATACCAGGACACGGTCGAAGTCCACGAGAAAAATGTCGAAGCACTGAAGCGCGAGCTCGGCAACCTGTCGCGCTGAGGCCCATGGCCGAAGCTCAACCCGCCGCGTACCGGGGCCTGGAGCTCCTGGCCACTGCCATCGTGATCCTGGACGGCGACTACGTCGTGCGCTACACCAACCAGGCGGCCGAGAACCTGCTCGGCACGGGCGCAAGATCCCTCGTCGGCCAGCCGTTTCCAGCGCTGTTCACCGACGACGCGACGCTCAAGGGCATGCTGGCCGAGGCGCTTGCCGTGCACTGGAGCTATCGTGCCCAGACGGTGAGCTACGAGCGACCCGGGCGCGACCCCCTGCCGCTTTCCTGCGTGGTCACGCCAATCGACGTTCCGGGAACGCCGCTGCTGGCCGAGCTGCGGCCGATCCAGGAGCAGTTGCGCCTGGAACGCGAGGAACGGCTGCTCGACCAGCAGGAGACGATCCGCGAGCTGCTGCGCAACCTGGCGCACGAGATCAAGAATCCTCTCGGCGGCCTGCGCGGATCGGCGCAATTGCTCGAGCGCGAGCTCGACCGGCCAGAATTGCGGGAGTACACCCAGGTCATCATCAAGGAGGCCGACCGGCTGCAGGTGCTGCTCGACCGCCTGTTGACGCCGCGCCGCGCGGTCCAGCTCGCCGCGGTGAACATTCATGAGGTGCTGGAGCGCGTCCGCAGCCTGGTCCAGGCTGAATTCCCCCAGGGCATATCGGTGCTGCGCAACTACGACCCGAGCGTCCCTGACCTGGTCGGCGACATCGAGCAGCTGATCCAGGCGGTCCTGAACGTGGTCCGGAACGCCGCCCAGGCGCTCCTTTCCGGTGCCAACGGCGGCCGCGGCGGGACCATCGTCCTGCGCACCCGTTCGGCCCGCCAGGTCACCATCGCCCGCCAGCGCCACAAGCTGGCATTGGAATTGCAAGTGACAGACGACGGGCCTGGCGTGCCCGAGGAAATCCGCGACCGCGTCTTCAATCCCCTCGTTTCCGGGCGGGAGGGCGGCAGCGGTATTGGCCTCGCGCTGGTGCAGACCTACGTACAAAATCATGGCGGCGTGGTCGAATTCGACAGCCGCCCGGGAAGAACGATATTCACACTATTGCTGCCATTGGCATGAAACCGGTCTGGATCGTCGACGACGACCGCTCCATCCGCTGGGTGTTCGAGAAAGCGCTCAGCCGGGAGGGCATCGCGTACAACTCGTTTGCGTCCGCGCGGGAAGCGCTGGATGCGCTCGCCGGCGGCCCGCCGCAGGTGCTCATCTCAGACATCCGCATGCCCGGGCAGTCGGGCATCGAACTGCTGCAGCAGGTCAAGGAAAAGTACCCCGCGGTACCCGTGATCGTGATGACCGCGTATTCCGACCTCGAGTCCGCGGTGGCGGCATTCCAGGGCGGCGCCTACGAATACCTGCCCAAGCCGTTCGACGTCGACCAGGCCGTGGAGTTGATCCGGCGCGCGCTAGATGAAAGCCAGCGTGAACTGGCCGCGCTCGAGCCGCTCGGCGAAGTGCCCGAGATCCTTGGCCAGGCGCCCGCGATGCAGGAGGTGTTCCGCGCGATCGGGCGACTTTCGCAGTCGAGCGCGACGGTGCTGATCACCGGCGAATCCGGCACCGGCAAGGAACTGGTCGCGCGCGCGCTGCACCGGCACAGCACGCGAGTGGCGAAACCGTTTGTCGCGATCAATACCGCCGCCATGCCGAAGGACCTGCTCGAGTCGGAACTCTTCGGCCACGAGCGCGGCGCCTTCACCGGCGCGCAGGCGCTGCGGCGCGGCCGTTTCGAGCAGGCCGAGGGCGGCACCCTGTTCCTGGATGAGATCGGCGACATGCCCTCCGAGTTACAGACGCGCCTGCTGCGCGTGCTCTCGGACGGATCGTTTTACAGGGTCGGCGGCCACCAGCAGTTGAAGGCGAACGTGCGGGTGATCGCCGCGACGCACCAGGACCTGGAGAGCCGCGTACGCGACGGCGCGTTCCGCGACGATCTCTACCATCGCCTGAACGTGATCCGTGTGCGCATTCCGTCGTTGCGCGAGCGGCGCGAGGATATCCCCCTGCTGGCCCGGCACTTCCTCGCGAAAAGCGCCAAGGATCTGAGCGTCGAGCCGAAGCGTTTGTCTGATGACGTGCTGACGCACCTCGCGCGCATGGACTTCCCGGGCAACGTGCGCCAGCTGGAGAACCTGTGCCACTGGCTCACCGTCATGGCGGCCGGGCAGGCCATCGGAATTGCCGACCTGCCGACGGAATTCCGTGGCGAGCCCGCGGTCGCAGGCCAGGTCGCGGCGGCGGACTGGATCGCGGCGCTGGAACAGGAAGTCGAGCGGCGCCTCGCGCGCGGCGAGACCGGCGTGCTGGAGCAGCTTTCGCGCCAGTTCGAGCGCTCGCTGATTTCCAAGGCGTTGGCGCGTACCGGCGGCCGCAGGATCGAGGCGGCCAACCTGCTCGGCATGGGCCGCAATACCATTACGCGAAAAATTCAGGAACTCGGCATCGGCGGCGCCGACGACTGAGCAGGGCTACTTCGGCGCTGCCTTGCGGTTCGCGTCCAGCCGCGCGTCGACGGTAGCGACGATTTCGTCGATCGCGGCCGAGCGCATGTTCTTCTGTGTACCGATGAGTTTCACCAGCTTGTCGGTGCGCTCGATGTTCGGCGCGCCGCCGGCGATCGCCCGCGCGGCGGACGACGGGGTGAGAAGCGATCGCGCCGCGGCCGCGTACTTTTCGAAAGGCACCAGGTCTTTTTCGCTGGCGCCGAGAGAGACGCAAAGCTTCACTACCCAGGCGTAGATCGCGCGCGAGGCCTCGACGTCAGAGTGGACCGCGTCCTTGATCGGGCGGATGCCGTCTTTCTGGATGCAGCGATAGTTGCCGGTGAGCAGCATCGCCCATTTCGCCAGCGGCACGAACACCGAATCATGCACCTTCAGCTTGACCGGCAATTCGATGCCTTCAAAGCGCGCGGCTTCGATGTCGGCCTCCAGCCGGCGCAGGATCGCGGTGTGTGCGTCGGATTCGAAGCGCGCCGACTTGAAATTGGTCGGCAAGCGGACCTGCAGCACGTTTACCTTTTCTTCCGGCGGGCGAAATGCCTGGGGATCGGGGCTGCACAGCGTCATGAACTTCGGGTCGAAGCTGTCCCAGACGGCGGGATCCGTGTAGCACTCCCGTATTTTCTCCAACGCCACGCCGGGGATGCGCGCCAGGTAGGGCAGCGGCGGGATGTTCATGATGGACATGCAGGGCAATTTGGCTTTGGCCACCGCGTCCAGCAGTTCGCGCACGCCGGGTGAGCGGTACTGCGGCTCCTGCATCCCGAGCACCACGAGATCATGGCCTGCCGGGCTGGCTTGCGCCGGGCTGCAGGCGCTCAGCTTGCCGGGCAGCTTGCGCGAATGGACCTCGACCAGGCCTTCGCGGCCCTTGACCGGCATGCGCACGATGGCGCCTTCCTTGTTGAACAGCTCAGCCTCGGCCGGCGTGCAGACGAGCTTTACGTTGTGCCCGCCGAGGAGCAGCTTGGTCGCGAGCAGCGAGCCGTAGGAAGCGCCGAAGATCAGAACGTTATGAGTAGTTTTCATGATGTGAAATTGAGCCCCGCACTATGGAAGGCGAGGGTACCCTCGGCCGATTTCGGCTGCAACCGGCAGCGCAGCAATTTCATGTTGCGGTGCGTCATCCCGGTCCGTAGAATTCTGCTTCCTTCGTCAAAAGAGCTTTGCGCGCCGTGAACCGAGCCAACCCGCTTCCTGAGGGCATTCATATCTCCGCGCCGATTTCGCCGGAGTTCGCGCAGATCCTGACACCGGAAGCGCTGGCGCTGGTTGCTACGCTGCACCGCAACTTCGAAGCGCGCCGCCAGGAACTGCTGGCACGCCGCGCCGCGCGGCAGAAGGAATTCGATGCCGGCAAGCTGCCCGACTTCCTGCCAGAGACAAAGAGCATCCGCGAGGCCGACTGGACGATTTCCCCGCAACCGAAGGACATGCTCGATCGCCGCGTCGAGATCACCGGCCCGACCGACCGCAAGATGGTGATCAACGCGCTCAATTGCGGCGCCTCCACCTTCATGGCGGACTTCGAGGACGCCAACTGCCCGACCTGGTTCAACATGATCGACGGGCAGATCAACATCCGCGACGCGGTGCGCCGCACGATTACCCTCGAACAGAACGGCAAGCAGTACCGGCTGAACGAACGGACCGCGGTGGTGATTCCGCGACCGCGCGGCTGGCACCTGGACGAGAAGCACGTCACTGTGGACGGCAAGCCGGTCTCCGGCGGGCTGTTCGATTTCGCGCTGCTGTTCTTCCACAATGCGAAGGAACTGCTCGCGCGCGGCTCGGGGCCGTATTTCTACCTGCCGAAGATGGAATCGCATCTCGAAGCGCGTCTCTGGAACGACGTGTTCGTGCTGGCGCAGGAAAGCCTGGGGATTCCGCAGGGAAGCATCAAGGCCACCTGCCTTATCGAAACCGTGGTTGCGGCATTCGAGATGGACGAGTTCCTGTGGGAGTTGAAGGAGCATTCCGCGGGCCTAAACATCGGCCGCTGGGACTACATCTTTTCCTGCATCAAGAAATTCCGTTCCAACGAGCATTTCTGCCTGGCGGACCGCTCGCAGGTGACGATGACCTCGCCCTTCATGCGCGCCTATGCGCTCACGCTGGTCAAGACCTGCCATCGTCGCGGCGCGCCGGCGATGGGCGGGATGGCGGCGCAGATCCCGATCAAGAACGATCCGGCTGCGAACGAAGCGGCGATGGAGAAAGTGCGCCAGGACAAGCTGCGCGAAGTGACCGATGGCTGCGACGGCACCTGGGTTGCGCATCCGGCGCTGGTGCCGATCGCGAAGGAGATATTCGACAAGCACATGCCGCAACCCAACCAGTACGGCCGCCAGCGGCCCGATGTGAGTTACGGCGCGGCGGACCTGCTGGATTTCAAGCCGGAGGCGCCAATCACGGAAGCAGGCTTGCGCAACAACATATCGGTGGGAATCCAGTACCTCGGCGCCTGGCTCGCGGGCAACGGCTGCGTCCCGGTTTTCAACCTGATGGAGGACGCGGCCACTGCCGAAATCTCGCGCTCGCAGATCTGGCAGTGGATCCGCTCCGAGAAAGGCAAGCTGGACGACGGCCGCAAGGTGACTGCAGATCTGTTCCGCAAGTTGCTCGCCGAGGAACTCCCGAAAGTAAAGACCCACCTTGGAGAGGAAGCCTGGAAGGCGGGCAAGTACGAAGCAGGCGCCCGGCTGTTCGAGCAGATCACCACAGGCGACTACGTCGAATTCCTTACGCTTCCTGCCTACGGCCAGATCGCCTAGGAGAATTCAGCGATCACCGGTGCGTGGTCGGAGGGTCGTTCGAGCTTGCGCGGCGCCTTGTCGATCGTGCTGGCGGTGCAGCGCCGCGCCAGCTCAGTCGTTACCAGGACATGATCTATCCGCAGGCCGGCGTTGCGGCGAAAGCCCATCATCCGATAGTCCCACCAGGAGAAACTCTTCTCCGGCTGCTCGAACAATCGGAACGAGTCCTTCAATCCCAGGGCGACAAGCGCCTGCAGAGCCGCGCGCTCTGATTCTGAAACCAGCACTTGGCCTTCCCAGGCTTTCGGATCATGCACGTCGCGGTCTTCGGGCGCGACGTTGAAATCCCCTGCCACCACGAGCGCCGGGTGTCGCGCTATCTCCGCGGTCAGGTAGTCCTTCAGCGCCGCGAACCAGCGCAGCTTGTAGGCATACTTCTCGGAGCCGACGGACTGGCCGTTCGGGCAGTAGACGCATACGACGCGAACCCCCGCCGCAGTCGCGGCGATGACCCGCTTGTGATCATCGGCGAATCCCGGCATTCCGGTGCCCACGTCCGACAGCGTGGTGCGCGAGAGGATCGCGACGCCGTTATAGGTTTTCTGGCCGGAGAACGCGGATTGGTAGCCCGCGGCCTCCAGTTCAGCACGCGGAAATTTTGCGTCCTCCAGCTTGAGTTCCTGCAGGCAAACGATGTCGGGTTGCGCTTGCGCCAGCCAATCGACAAGGTGCGGCAGGCGGACCCTCAGCGAATTGACATTCCATGCCGCGATTTTCACGCAGGGATCATGCCGTTGTGCCTGAGCAGGGCATCGACGTTCGGCTCGCGTCCGCGGAAGGCGCGGAACGAATCGGCTGCAGGCCGGCTGCCGCCCACCGCGAGAATTTCGTCACGGAACTTGCTGCCCGCCTGCGGATTGAGCACGCCCTCTTCCTCAAACAGGCTGTAAGCGTCCGCCGAGAGTACTTCGGCCCACTTGTAGCTGTAGTAGCCGGCAGCATAGCCGCCGGCAAAGATGTGCGAAAAGCTGTTCGGAAAACGATTCCAATCGGGCGGATTCATCACTGCGACCTCGCGCCGCACCTCATCCAGCAGGTCGAGCACGGCGCGGCCGGAACTCGGATCGAATTCGGAGTGCAGCCGCATGTCGAACAGGGAGAATTCAATCTGGCGCAGGGTGGCGAGGCCCGACTGGAAATTCTTCGCCGCCAGCATCTTGTCGTAGAGCGCACGCGGCAGCGCCTCGCCCGAGTCAACGTGCCGAGTCATGTGCTTCAGTACGTCCCATTCCCAGCAGAAGTTCTCCATGAACTGGCTCGGCAGTTCCACCGCGTCCCACTCGACGCCGTTGATGCCGGCGACCCCGAGATCCTCGACGCGCGTCAGCAGGTGGTGCAGCCCGTGGCCGAACTCGTGGAACAGGGTGATCACGTCGTCGTGCGTAAAGAGCGCCGGCTTGCCGCCGACCGGGGCGGGAAAGTTGCAGTTCAGGTAGGCGACCGGGACCTGGATTCCCGTCGCCAGCCGGCGCCGCGAAATCGCGCCATCCATCCACGCTCCGCCGCGCTTGGTGTCGCGCGAGTAGAGGTCGACGTAGAAACGGCCAATCAGTTCACCGCCGGCGTTGCGCACGTCGAAGAAGCGCACGCTGTCGTGCCATGCCGGCGCCGCAGACTCGGCGATGTGGATGCCGTAGATCGTCTCGACCAGCTTGAACATGCCCGGCACGACCTGGGTTTCGGGAAAATACTGCTTCACTTCCTGGTCGGAGAACGCATAGCGCTTCGCGCGCAGCTTTTCCGAGGCGTAGGCGATATCCCAGGATTCGAGTTTTTCAAGGCCGAGCTCCGTGCCGGCGAAACCGCGCAGTTCCTCCAGGTCCCGCTCGGCAAAAGGGCGGGCGCGGCCGGCCAGGTCGAGCAGGAACTCGACGACCTGTTTTGGCGTCTGCGCCATCTTCGGCTCGAGCGAGACCTCGGCGAAACTGGCGTAGCCGAGCAGCGCCGCGTCTTCCTTGCGCAAGGCGAGGATGCGCCCGATCAGCGGCGTGTTGTCCCACTCGGGCTTGCCGAACTCCGAGGCGCGCGTCGCGCTGGCGCGGTAGAGCGTCGCGCGCAGCGCGCGGTCTTCCGCGTACTGCATGACCGGGAAGTACGACGGCATCTGCAGATTGAACTTCCAACCCTGCTTTCCGTCTTTCTGTGCCGCCTCCCGTGCGGCCAGCAACTCGTCCGCGGGTATTCCCGCGAGCCGTGCCTGGTCCTCGATCACGATCGAATACGCGTTGGTCGCGTCAAGCACGTTCTCGGAGAATTTCGCAGACAGCGAAGCCAGTTCCTCCTGGATCGCTGCGTAGCGCGGTTTTACTTCGGCGGGGAGCTCCGCGCCGCCGAGGCGGAAATCCCGCAGCGCGTTGCCGACCAGCTTCTTGCGCGCCGGTGGCAGCTGCGCGAACTCCGCTGAAGCGTTCAGCAACCGGTATTTTTCGAACAGCAGGAGATTCTGGCCAAGCTCGGTCCAGAACTGCGTGATCTTCGGCAGGCTGACGTTGTAGGCTTCGCGTAACGCCGGGCTGTCCAGCACCGCGTGCAGGTGCTCCACCTGCCCCCAGGACCGTGACAGGCGCTCGGTGGCGTCCTCGAGCGGGCGCACGAACTGATCCCAGGTCGCCGGCGCCTTCTCCGCGCGGCGCATTGCCGCGCGCGCTTCGGCCAGGAGCTGTTCCATGGCCGGCGCAATGTGGCCGGGTTCGATGTCCGCGAAGCGCGGCAAACCGGAAAAATCGAGAAGAGGGTTATCCAATTGATTGCTCCGCAGCACGCACAGTGTTGACGATCAACATGGCCACGGTCATCGGACCGACGCCGCCGGGCACAGGCGTGATGCTCCCGGCCACTTTCCTTACCGCGTCGAAATCCACGTCGCCCGCGAGCCTGCCATCCGGCAGTCGGTTCACGCCGACGTCAATGACGCACGCTCCCGGTTTGACCATGTCCGCGGTGACGAGTTTCGCGCGCCCCACCGCGGCAATCAGGATGTCGGCCTGCCGGGTGACGGACGCGAGATCGCGCGTCTTCGAATGACAGATGGTGACGGTCGCGTCCTTT
>JANNXB010000275.1:0-5149 GCA_031409355.1 Betaproteobacteria bacterium
GCGTCCGGCTCGGGGCAGATGCAGCCGCTGCTGATGAACGAGTTCATCCAGCAGAACCTCGCCGAGGCCGGCATCAAGGTCGAACTCGACGTGATCGAGTGGAATGCGCTGATCTCCAACTGGCGCGCGGGCGCGAAGGACGCGACGACGCGGGGCGCGAGCGCGACCAACAGTTCGTATTTTTCGCAGGACCCGTTTACCGCGCTCATCCGCCACCTCGATTCGGCGCTGGTCTCGCCGCGCGGCACCAACTGGGGCTACTACAGCGATCCTGAGATGGACACGATCTTCAAGGTCATCAAGTACAACTTCGATCCCGAGGTGCAGTTGCGCGCAGCGCAGCGGGCGCACGAGAAGTTCGTGAACGACGCGCTGTTCCTGTTCGTCGCCCACGATGTCGGGCCGCGCGCGATGAGCGCGCGGGTGAAGGGCTTCGTCCAAGCGCAGAGCTGGTACCAGGATTTCTCTTCGGTATCGGTAATGCCGAAATAGCAGGTCGGCGGGCCGCATGTTCGTCTACCTTCTCAGGCGGCTCGCCTACGTCCTGCCGATCGGGCTCGCGGTAAGCGCGATCTGCTTTTCGCTCGTGTTTCTCGCCCCGGGCGATCCCCTGTCCGCGGTGATGCCAGCCGACGCATCGCTCGAACTGATCGAGAAGCTAAAGGCCGATTACGGCTTCGACAAGCCGATCCCGGTGCAGTTCGGCAAATGGGTGGCGCGCGCGGTGCAGGGCGACCTCGGCATCTCGCTCGCCACCGGCCGGCCGGTCAACAGCGAACTCGCGCGCGCGATCTCGAACACCTTCGTGCTCGCATTTTTCGCCTGCTCCTTCGGCTTCACGCTGGGCCTCGCCTTCGGCTTCATCGCCGGCTACTGGAACGGCACCTGGGTGGACAAGGTGGTCACCTCGCTCGCGGTGGCCGGCGTATCCGTGCCGCACTACTGGCTCGGCATGGTGCTGGTGATCATCTTTTCGGTGTTCTTCAACTGGCTGCCGGCAATGGGCATGGGTTCCGGCGGCTCGAGCGAATGGGCCTGGGACTGGGAGCACCTCCAGTTCGTCATCCTGCCGGCGATCACGCTGGCCATGATTCCGACCGCGATCATCACCCGCACCGTGCGCGCGCTGGTCGCCGACATCCTGTCGCGCGAGTTCGTCACCGCGCTCATCGCCAAGGGGCTGTCGGACCGGGACGTGTTCTGGCACGTGGTAAAGAACGCCGCACCCACCGCGCTGGCGGTGATGGGGATCCAGCTCGGCTACCTGCTTGGCGGCTCGATCCTGGTCGAAACCGTGTTTTCGTGGCCCGGCACCGGGTTCCTCCTCTCGGTGGCGATTTTCCAGCGCGACCTGCCGCTGCTGCAGGGAACAATCCTTTTCCTGGCGCTATTTTTCGTGTTCCTCAACCTGCTGGTGGACATGGTGCAGACCCTTCTCGACCCGAGGATCCGGCGCACATGAAGGACGCACCCTACGGCGCCACGGCCATCGACCTGCAGGCGGCACCCGCCGCCCCGACGCAGGGTTACTGGAGCGCGGTGTTGTCGCGCCTGCTGCGCGACAAGGTAACGGTGGTCTGCGCGCTGGTGATCCTCGCGCTCATCCTGATGGCGGTGTTCGCGCCGTGGATCGCGCCCGAGGATCCGCTCAAGGGCAGCGTCATGAAACGCCTAAAGCCGATCGGCAGCGAGGGCTACCCGCTGGGCAGCGACGAACTGGGGCGCGACATGCTGTCGCGGCTGATCTTCGGCGCGCGCCTGTCGCTGGTCATGGGCATCACGCCGGTGCTGTGCGCGCTCGGCATCGGCAGCCTGCTTGGCATCACCGCCGGCTTCCACGGCGGGCGCGTCAACACCGTCATCATGCGCACCATCGACGTGTTCTATGCGTTTCCCTCGGTGCTGCTCGCGGTGGCCATCTCCGGCGCGCTCGGCGCAGGCATCACGAACGCGATCCTGTCCCTCACCATCGTGTTCATTCCACCGATCGCGCGCGTGGCGGAATCCGTCACCACGCAGGTGCGTGCGCTCGATTATGTGGAGGCGGCGCGCGCAAGCGGCGCGGGCAACTTCACCATCATCCGCGTGCATATTCTCGGCAACGTGATGGGGCCGGTGTTCATCTATGCCACCAGCCTGCTGTCGGTATGCATGATCCTCGCCGCGGGCCTGTCGTTCCTCGGGCTGGGCACCAAGCCGCCGCTGCCGGAGTGGGGGTTGATGCTGAATACGCTGCGCACCGCGATCTTCCAGAACCCCTGGGTCGCCGCGCTGCCCGGGCTGATGATCTTCCTGGTGTCGTTCTGCTTCAACCTGCTGTCCGACGGCGTGCGCTCGGCCATGGACGTGACGCGATGAACGTCCTTCTCACCGTCAGCGAGCTGCGCAAGCACTTCCCGCTCAAGAAGGACCTGTTCGGGCGCGGCGGAGGGACGGTGCACGCAGTGGACGGCATCAGCTTCGATGTCGCCGAAGGCGAGACGCTCGGCGTGGTGGGCGAATCCGGTTGCGGCAAATCAACCATGGCGCGCCTGCTGGTGCGCCTGATCGAGCCCGACGAAGGCATGATCCGCCTCGAAGGCCGCGCGGTGGGCACGCAGATGCCGCTCACCGAAGCGCGCGGCAAGATGCAGATGGTGTTCCAGGATTCCTTCGCCTCACTCAATCCGCGCCTCACCATCGAGGACTCGATCGCGTTCGGGCCCATTGTCCACGGCCTGCCGCGCGCGCAGGCGCGTGAACGCGCGCGCAGCCTGCTCGCGCGCGTGGGCCTTGCACCGCTGCGTTTTGCCGGCCGCTATCCCCACGAGTTGTCGGGCGGGCAGCGCCAGCGCGTGAACATCGCCCGCGCGCTTGCGCTGCGGCCGAAGATCGTGATCCTTGACGAAGCCGTCTCCGCGCTGGACAAGTCGATCGAAGCCCAGGTGCTCAATCTGTTGCTGGATCTAAAGGCGGAATTCGGGCTCACCTATGTTTTTATTTCGCACGACCTGAATGTGGTGCGTTACATGAGCGACCGCGTGATGGTCATGTATCTCGGCAAGATCGCCGAGGCGGGCCCGGCCGAGTCCGTCTTCGGCAACCCCCGCCATCCGTACACGCGGGCGCTATTCTCGGCGATGCCCTCGATGGACCCGGATCGCCGCACGCAACAGCCGCCGCTCATCGGCGATCCACCCAATCCCATCGATCCGCCTCCCGGTTGCCGCTTCAAGGGACGCTGCGCACACGCCGAAGACGTCTGCGGGCGCGGCGACATCGCGCTCACTTCCGCAGGGGCGGAGCATCGCGTCGCCTGCCTGATGACGCAGCCCGGTTGCGGGCACTCCAGCGCACCTGCGAAAGCGGCATGAACGAACCCCTGGTATCCGTCAGTGACCTGACCGTGCGCTTCTCGCGCGACGGCCAATCCATCCACGCGGTGAACGGAGTGGCGTTCGATCTCGCGCCCGGGGAAGTGCTGGGCGTACTCGGCGAATCGGGATCGGGCAAGAGCGTGACCCTGCGCGCGATGCTTCGGATTCTTCCGGCGCACCGCTCCGCCGTGACCGGCGCCATCCGTGTCGCGGGACGCGACGTCCTCGCCCTGAGCGGATCCGAACTGGAGGACTACCGCGGCGGCACGGTGTCGATGATCTTCCAGGAACCGATGCTCTCGTTCGATCCGGTTTTCACGATCGGCCAGCAGATCGCCGAAAGCGTGCGGCGCCACATGAAGGTCGACGAGCAGGCGGCGCGCGCCCGTGCTCTGGAAATGCTCGACCGGGTGCAGATTCCCTCGGCCAAGCGGCGCCTCGACGCCTACCCGCACGAAATGTCGGGCGGCATGCGCCAGCGCGCGATGATCGCCCTCGCGCTCGCGTGCAAGCCAAAGCTGCTGTTGGCGGATGAGCCGACCACCGCGCTAGACGCCACGGTGCAGATCCAGATCCTGCTGCTGTTGCGCGAATTGCAGCGCGAGTCCGGCATGTCGGTGATTTTCGTCACCCATGACGTCGGCGTGGCGATCGAAGTCGCCGACCGACTCGCGGTCATGTACGCGGGCCGCATCGTCGAAACCGGTTCGGTGCACGAGGTGATCCGCACGGCACGCCATCCGTACACGCAGGGATTGCTTTCCTCGACCGTGCGCGGCGAACTGCGCGGCCAGCGCATCGAGGCGATTCCCGGTTCTCCGCCCGACCTCGCGGCGATGCCCCCCGGTTGCGCGTTCGCCCCGCGCTGCAAGCACGCCCGCGACGAGTGCCTGCGCGCGGTTCCCGGCGCCGTCGACGTCGGCGGCGGGCACGAGGCGCGCTGCGTGCTCCTAAAGTCGGCCGCCTGAAGAATGACTGCGGTTCTTGCAATCAACCCGAACACCACCAGCGCGATGACCGCGCTTGTCGAGCATCACTTGCGTGCCACAGCCCCGGAGATTGAGTGGCGCATGGCGACGGGGCGCTTCGGCGCGGCCTATGTCACGAGCGAAGCCTCCTTCGCCATCGCTTCACACGCCGCCCTCGACGCCTGGGCGGAGCATGGCGAAGGGTGCGACGCGGTGCTGCTCGCCTGCTTCGGCGACCCGGGACTGTTCGCGCTGCGCGAACTGAGCCCGGTGCCCGTGGTCGGGCTCGCCGAGGCCTCGATGCACGCCGCTGCGCAACACTCGCCGCGCTTCTCCATCGTCACCGGCGGTCCGCGCTGGGCGCCGATGCTGGAGCGCCTCGCGCTGACGCTCGGTTTTCGCGACCGGCTGGTCAGCGTGCGCGCGATCGAGATCACGGGCGGCCAGGCGTCGGCGGATCCGCAGCGTACGGTGGGGGCGCTGGTGCAGGCCTGCAAGGACGCTCATGTGCAAGACGGCGCGCAGGCCGTGATCCTCGGTGGCGCCGGTTTCGCCGGGTTTGCCGCGTTGTGTGCGCCCTACGTTGCGGACGCCGGCATCGCGGTCATCGACAGCGTCATCGCCGGAGCAAAGGCGGCGGAGCGCCTCGCGCTGGGCGCGCCCTGCCCCTACACGCGGCGCGAGGGCATGAAGCAGACTGACGCCATCGGTATCGGCACGCTGCTGGCGCGCAAGCTGGTCGAGTAACGGCGCGAGCCTGGTCTGCCGCGAGACGGCAAGCCAAGGCCCGGGTCAGCGATCGGTCGCGAGATGGGCGACGCAGTC
>JANNXB010000276.1:0-1555 GCA_031409355.1 Betaproteobacteria bacterium
CGTTGATCACGCGCATCCGTCCCGGCACCGTGGAAATCACGCCGGCCGGCGGCGGCGCGAAGGAACTCATCTTCGTCGCGGGTGGCATCCTCGAAGTGCAGCCCAAGGTCATCACCGTGCTGGCCGATACCGCGATCCGCGGCCACGACCTGGACGAGGCCAAGGCCAACGAGGCGCTGGAGAGGGCAAAAGTCGCCCTGGCGAACGCGCAGGACAAGCAGGAAATCGCCACCTTGCAGGCGGAGTTCGCGATGCAGGCCGCGCAGATCGCGGCAATCCGCAAGCTGCGCAAGAAGTAGCGAGGGGAGGGCCGCGGAGGTCCTCCAGGAGTGATGTAACGATTCAATGTCATTGCTCTGGAATGTAATCCGCTCCTTCCGTTTTCGCCGCACTGCGTCGTTCTCCGATCCCGAATCGTACCTTCGACCCGATAACCCTCGCCTCGTCGATCTTGAGCGACGCTACGCGGGCCTGCGGGTACCCATGGCCGATAGCTCGCAGTGGACCAAGCAGTACGTCGCGGCCGAGGTGGATTTGCGCCGCTTCCGGGGCGAGCTTGCCTACGTTTGGCAGCGGCGCGACGGCAACGATGACAGCAGCTTTCGGCTGACAGAGGAGTACGTCGCGTCATTCGACCGGCTCGGCCTGCGGGAGCGGCTTACCGAGGACTCGGCGTTCGGCGTCTCGACCTTGACGGTCGATGGCAGGACCGTCACGCGCGACTTGCTCGACTCGATCGTAGAGATCGGATTCCTCGACCGCCATCTCGGCATTTCGCGGCGTCGGTTGCGCGTGCTGGACATCGGCGCGGGGTACGGCAGGCTCGCTCACCGGCTGGTGCAGGCTTTTCCCGGAATGGTTGACGTGTTCTGCGTCGACGGCGTCGCTGTATCGACCTTCCTTTCCGAGTTCTATCTGCGGTACCGCGGCGCGAGTCCGCAAGCGACCGTTGTGCAGCTTGACGAGATCGAGGAGGTTCTCTCCAGGAACCCGGTCGATGTGGCCATCAATATCCACAGTTTTTCCGAGTGCCCGATGTCGGCTGTCGAGGGCTGGCTGGACCTTGTGGCAAGGCACCGGATTCCGCGGCTCATGGTGGTCCCGAATGCCATAGACAACGGGGGAACGCGTCCGCTTTCGTTCGAAGCCGACGGCACCTGGCGCGATCTCATGCCGCTATTCCGGGCGAAGGGCTTCAAGCTGATGACAACCGAGCCCAAGTATCTCGATGCCGCTGTCCAGGCCCGTGGCGTGTCACCCACCCACCATTTCCTCTTCGCCCTCGCCTAAGGCAGCGCGCGCGGAAAATCCAGCGCTTCCTGTCGCAGCCGTTCACCGTGGCGCAGAACTTCACCGGCACGCCGGGCAAGTACGTGTCGTTGAAGGACACCATCAAGGGCTTCAAGATGATCGTCGCCACACCCCGTTGATCACGCGCATCCGTCCCGGCACCGTGGAAATCACGCCGGCCGGCGGCGGCGCGAAGGAACTCATCTTCGTCGCGGGTGGCATCCTCGAAGTGCAGCCCAAGGTCATCACCGTGCTGGCCGATACC
>JANNXB010000277.1:0-6450 GCA_031409355.1 Betaproteobacteria bacterium
TGACGAAGCCACCGACGCTGGCGACTTCTGCCACGCCGTGGGCCTTGGTGAGTTGGTATCGCAAATACCAGTCCTGGATCGCCCGCAGTTCCGCCAGACTGCGGTTCTTCGCCGTGACGACATATTGGTAAACCCAGCCCACGCCCGTCGCATCCGGGCCCAGGGAGGGCGTGACACCCTTGGGCAGACGGCTCGAAGCGAAGTTGAGGTACTCCAGGACCCGGGAGCGCGCCCAATAGATATCGGTGCCATCCTCGAAGATGACGTAGACGAAGGAAACGCCGAAATTCGAGAAGCCCCGCACCACCTTGGAGCGGGGCACGCTCAACATGGCGGTGGTGAGCGGGTAGGTCACCTGGTCCTCGACGACCTGCGGCCCCTGGCCTGGGTACTCCGTGTAAACGATCACCTGGACATCCGACAGGTCGGGGATCGCGTCCACAGGGGTATTGATCACCGAATAGATGCCCCAGGAAACGACAAACAGCGTCCCGAGCAGCACCAGAAAGACGTGCCTTACCGACCACTCGATGATCCGGCTCAGCATTTCAATGCCCCTTGTGCGCGTCGCGGGCGCCGGGCACGGGGGTGCTACGGACGATCTGCCATTCGCCGGGCGCAGATTCCATGAACTCGAAGCGGATCTTCGCGCCGGCGCGCAATGCCTGCCGGATCGCCGGATCCTTGACCTTGAAATCCATGGTCATGCCCGGCCATTTCAGGCCAGGAACCGGCCCATGCGCAACGCTCACTGAAGCATCCTTGTCATTGACGCTCTCCACCGTCCCCTCCGCGGCGTGCGTTTTCGCCTGCGACGCGGCTGCAGCGTCCTTGCCGCCGTGCGCCGAATGCCCGAACGAGCCCAGCGCGGCCTTGAGGTTGCTTTCCGCATCGATCAGGAAGTTCGCGCTGACGACCACCTGTTCGCCTTCCCGCACTCCGTCGAGCACCTCGACATAGCCATCGCCCCGCCGTCCGGTCCTGATCTCCCGAGGGTCGAAAAGGCCCTCGCCACGCCGGACCAGCACGATCCGGCGCGTGCCGCTGTCGAGCACGGCGGAGTCCGGCACCGCGAGCCGGGGCCCTTTGTCGTCCGTGGCCAGTTCGACGCTGGCATACATGTCTGGCTTGAGCCGCAAGCCTCGATTGGGCAACTCGACCCTCACCTTTGCCGTGCGGGTCTCAGCACTGACCGTCGGGTAGACGAATGCCACCTTGCCGATGAAGGGCTCCCCGGGGTAGGCGCTCACCTGCACGGTCGCCGCTTGCCCCGCGCGAACGCCGCCCAAGTCCTGCTCGAAAACCTCCGCCAGAACCCAGACCGAGGATAGATCGGCTATCCGGTAGAGCATTTCGCCCGGCATGAAGCGCATGCCCTGGACGGCGGATTTCTCCAGCACCACGCCTGCCGCCGGAGACCGGAGCGTGAGCGTATGTCGAGACTTGCCTTCGGCGCGCAAGCGCACCAGGTCTTCTTCCGCGACATCGAGGTTCCGCAGGCGCTGGAGGCTGGCGTCGGCAAGACCCCGCATGCTCGCCTGGATCTCTGTGCCGGCATCCTTGAGCGCGGCGATGCCGCGCGTCGCGACCAGGAACTCCTGCTGCGCGGCCACCAGCTCCGGGCTGTAGACCTCCATCAGCGCCTGCCCGCGCGACACGGACTGCCCCGTGGCATTGACGTGCAGGCGCTGGATCCAGCCCTCGAACCGCGGCGCGACCGTGCGCATCGCGCGCTCATCCACCTGGATCGTGCCGACCGCGCGCACCGTGCGCGTCAGAGGGCGCCGCGCCGCCGCCTCGGTCCTGACGCCAAGCTTCTGCACCTTGTCGGGGGCAATCCGGATCTCCGACCCCTTCTGCTCTTCGCCTTCGTAGACCGGGACGTAGTCCATTCCCATGGCGTCCTTCTTTGGCGTCGGGGAGGTATCCGGCAGGCCCATCGGAGTGCGGTAGTAGAGGACGCGTTTGCCGTCGCTCACTGCGGCGCCGATCGCATTGCCGGGCGCCGCAGCGGGTGCTTGAGGACCAGCTCCCCGGCCCCACCAGTAGCCGAGCGCAAGCAACCCCGCCGCCAGTGCGGCAGCGATGACCAATAGCAGCGTTCGTTTCATTCTTGACTCCTTTGACTGGAGGTCCTAGTCCTGCGGTGCGCCGGTCAGCAGCGCGATCTCGGCCAATGCTTTGTTGCAGGCCACCAGGGCCGTGGCGCGCCCGATTCGATAGTTGAAAAGGCTCATCTGGCTGTCGAACAGCATCAGAAGGTCGGCGCGGTTGACCCGGTAGGAAGCGAGCGCCGATTCAACTGCCAGCGCCGCCTGCGGCAGGATCGCGGCGTCATACAGCTGTACTGAGCGGCGGCTCTGCTCCGCGGTTGCCGCCTGCTGGCGCAGCTTGGCGAAGGTTTCGTTCTGCTGCACCAGGTACATGCTCCTTGCCTGGTTGCGCATGGCGCGCGCCTCCGCGATGCGCGGCTCGACCTTCTCCCGCCCCCAGATCGGCAGGTTGATCCCGACCGTGAAGCTCAGCATGTCCGGCCGCCGCGTGCCGTCAAGCATAGATTCGCGTTGGCCGTAGGTGAGCCGCAAGTCGAAGTCCGGCTGATACTCCCTGCGCGCCAGATCGATCGAAAGGTCCGCCTTCCCGGTCAATTCCTGCAGCGCCAGCAGTTGCGGCCGCTGCCGCAGCGCGGCCTCGCGCAGGGCGGCGAGGTCCGGGCCGGGCGGAGGCAGTCCCGGAAGAGGCGCGATGATCGGCGCGGAATGGCCGTTGCGGCCCAGCAACCGGATCAGTTCCGCCTCCAGGGACGGGATCTCGCGCTCCATTCGCAGGAGTTCCTCCGACATCTTGGCCAGCTGCGTTTGGGCCTTCAGGGCGTCCGCCTGCGTCCCCTGTCCGACCGAATAGCGGCTCTCCGCGATGCGCCGGAACTGCTCCAGCACGCGCGTCGTGTCCGTCATCTGCCGCGCGGTCTCGATCGCCAGCGCAAGATCGAAGTAGGCCGTCTTCACCTCGCGCGCCACGCGGTTACCCGTCTCGCGCAGGCCGTGCTCGACCGAAAGCACGTCCTTTTCGGCAACCTCCCGGCGCAAGCTGCGCTTGCCGGGAAAGGGCAGCTTCTGCGCCAGGCCCAGCATCTTCATCGTCATGTCCTCCCGGTTCAACCGCCAGGAATCGGTAGGCACATTAAGGATGCCGGCTTCCAGCATCGGATCGTCGAGCGCTCCGGCGGGAAGTACGCGCATACGGGCGGCTTCCAGTTCGCTGCGCGCAGCGTGGATCTCGGGATTGGTCTGGAGCGCTTCCGCGACAAGCCGCCTGAGCGCATCGGGTCCGTCCCCCGCAGGCTGCGCCATGACGGGCGTGGCCGCGTGCGAAGCCAGTAGAACGAGAGTTGTTACTGCCGCAATTCGAAACATGGAAACCTCCGGATCCGTTGCTCGCCGGTCATCGCCGGCGAATGAACTTGCCCGCCCTTGCCGCCGCAGTCGCGGCGAAGGGATCAGATCCGGAGGTTCTTGAACAGTATGTTTAGAGGAGGCGCCGAGAGCGCGCGTGGCGTCGCAATCGGGCGGCTCAACGCGAACAGTCCGGGTGCAGGAGCGACGGATGCAGTATGCCCGCCAAGGGTGAACAACGCGGGAATCGCATGCCCCTTTGAGTCGACGTTCTGTGCGTCGGCGGTGCAGTGCGCAACGCAGAGATTGACGTTGCCTTGAAGATTGCCGCTGCTGCTTTCGGATTCAGGGCAGCAGGGCATATTGCTGGCAGCAACGATCGCTTCCGCGGGCATACGCCAACCCCGTTCACAGGCCGACAGCGCGAGTGCCGCATGCGAGAACAGCAGCACTGTCAGAATGACGCGCCCGATCGCCGTCAGATGCCTTCGGAACATCATTTCTTCAGCTTAGGCCTTGTGACGTCGAGATGCAATACGGGGCGATTTGATACTCACGCTGCCATTGTCTAGTGCCCGGGCTTCAGCGTGCCGTGCTCTGTGATCGTCTTCCAGATGGCGTTGTTCTTCATCATCAGCTTGCTGCCATCCTTTGCCGTCATGACCATGCCGTCCTTCATTTTCACGCGTTTGCCAGCAGCGTCCATGTGAATCATGGTTCCCTTCGCCTCGACAACGATCTTGCCGCCATCCTTCAATTCGATGGTCTGCGGTTCGGCAGCAAGTGCAGCGCCCGCGAACGCAAGCATCAGGATCGGAAGTGTGAATTTGCGCATGATGAATCTCCTTTGAATAGTTGAGAAATCTGGTTATCGGCTAATGCGTCAACGATCGAAATCGAATCGCATAGGAACAGCGTAGGCGGAACTCAGAAGCCCTATTTGATTCAGGTCAACCATCAGAGTTGTGATTTATGTGAGCCCCGGAACAGTGCGCGAAATTTTCTGGTCGCACTCGCATGGTGCACTCAGGCCTCATTCCATCGCAGCCTATATACGCGATGAAAGCCGCTGAACCCCTTGAGGCGGCAGACACCCACCTGGCTAAAAGCGACGCTGGTCGATGCCAGTTCATTAGCCGCATCCTCATCCAGGAAAACCCGATTGCGGTCCGGGATTTCGGTCAGACGCTCTTCTCCCTCGACATTCACGAACGCGTCGCTCTGCACGCCCATCAGCCGGAATGTCTCGTTGATCGTGGCCCCGTGGCGGGAACCGCGAGAATCCAGGAGGATTTGTCCGTACGTTATCGCGGCCCGAACCTCGAGGGGCGGGCTCGGCGCCATTTCCGGGGGGCGCTCTCGGAGGCCCAGCAGCAACGTGCGGGCCGCCTGTGCGGCCGCGCGAACCGAGGGAAACGTCATCATGCAGCCGTCGCCGGTATTTTCCACAAAGGTGACGCCCTCGGGCTTCGCCGCCGCCAGCGCGCGCCGTTCCAGGACATGGCGCGCGCGCATGGCCAACTCCTCGCCATGATGGGTCGCCAGCCAGGTCGAATTCACGAGGTCAACCGCCAGAACCGCCTCGACGACAACACCCGCCGGCGCGCGGCGCCAGCGCCGCCGGGACCAGGCACGGTGGGCGAACACGCCCGCCAAAGCAGCCATCACTCCGACGAGAATGTGGGACGTCTCGTCGAGCAGAAAACGCGACAGCGTGGGCGCGGTCTCGTGCATGGCCATGCCCGGCACATGTGGTATCGGAGCGGCGGATTGGGCCACCGCGTTGCCCGCGCAAAACAGGAACGCGAGCCCGATGCTCGTCAGCGGTCTGATCAGGCTACCCAGGCGGGAGTCACTTGCGTTTGCCGAGCCACTGATCGAACTCCTTGATTTCCTTCTGCTGGTCTTTGATGATCCGCTTCGCCATCGAACGCATCTTTGCGTCCTTCCCGCTCTGCAGTTCCATTTGGGCCATGTCGATGGCGCCTTGATGGTGCATCTTCATCATCGTCGCGAAGTCCACATCCGTGTCTCCAGTCATTTTCATGGAGTCCATGTTCTTCATCATGCCCTTCATAGGCCCTTGCATGTCACCTCCAGCGGCCATGCCCGGCATCGTCGAATTCCTCTTGTCCATCGTATGGGTTTGCGCCAATGCCGTTGAGGTGCCGGCGATGAGTGCGAGTGCGCCAAGCGCGCGGATAGCGCGGCCGGTAACTGCCAGGAATGTCCCGTGTTTCATGATGTGCTCCTTGTGATGGCGGTCGAATGCCCCGGCAGCCACAGAACAGCACCAGGGCGCATCGATTACCTTCTCATCGGTCCGAAAGCACGTCAGTACGCTAACGCTCATACCTCAATGGTGGCGGCCTTCGTGCGACGCCGCAGCGGTGCCTTCATACCCGCGCAAACGGACATAGCTCGCCACCTGGTCGTCGCTCAGCAGCGCCCGCATGCGCCGGTGGGTCTCGAGATGCGTCAGGCGGTACTCGCCCTCCAGATTCGCGGCTTCCTGCACCCGCTCGGCCAGCACGGCCTTATCTACCGTGCCCGACCGGAACAGCATCTCGATTGCGCGCTCCGATTCGACCCTCTTCGCGCCGATGGCGCGGGCCTGGGCCTTGTGCGCGTTCATTAGCAACCCCGTGGTTGTTCGCTGCTCCGGCGTAAGGCCGAGCTTGTCCGCGAGCTCCAATACGTGCATCGGCCCGGGAAAGCGGTTCAGTTCGGCGGGCGTTGCGTAACCCATACCGGCGCCCGAGAGATATTGCTTCGTCTGATCGGGCGACAGCGCCTTGATTTCGCGCTCCTGCTGGCCGGCGTAGGGTTGGTGCTGCGCCAGCGCGGAGCCCGCGGCAAGAAACAACGCAACTGTGACCGCGCGCCTCATTTCGCCGCCTCGATGCCGGTGACCGTGAACGCGCCGCCCAACTTCTCGGCCTGGAACATCACCTTGTCGCCCGCCTTCACTTTGTCCAACAGCGCCGGGTCCTTGACCTGGAACACCATGGTCATCCCCGGCATGTCGAAACTCGGCATCGGGCCGTGCTTGATG
>JANNXB010000278.1:0-10405 GCA_031409355.1 Betaproteobacteria bacterium
CGCCGACGAATGGGTTCCGATCCGGCCCGGCACCGATGGCGCGCTGCTCATGGCGCTGTGCAGCGAACTGGTGCGCCTTGACCTGTGCGACCGCGAGTTCCTCGCGCAGTACACGAATGCCGGCTACCTGGTGAACATGGAAGAGGGCAGTGACGAAGAGGGCCTGATGGCCTGCGGCAAGGGCGACGAGCGGAAGAACCCCTTCCGGCGCCATGACCAGCTGTGGTGGGACCGGCACAGCAACCGCGAGGTTGTGAATCACAGCGACGGCGCCGATCCCTGCCTGGAAGGCGAGTACCGGTTGGCCGACGGAACTCGCGTCAAGCCGGCCTTCGAACTGCTGCGCGAGCGCCTGCGCGATTGCACTCCGGAGTGGGCGGCCGAAATCACGGGCATTGCCGCGGACAGGATTCGCGCGCTGGCGCGCGAACTGGGCAATACGGCGCGCAACGCGAGTTTCGAGCTGCCGATCGCCTGGACCGACAGCTGGGGCCGCAAGCACGCCAGCGTGCGCGGCAACCCGGTCGCCTTCCATGCGATGCGCGGCATCGCGGCGCATTCGAACGGCTTCCAGGCGATCCGGGCGCTTTCGATCCTGATGTCGCTGCTCGGAACGATCGACCGCCCGGGCGGGTTTCGCCACAAAGCGCCATTTCCGCGTGGCACGCCGCCGGTCTATGCACGTATCCCGAACGGCCCTGAGGCGGTGCAGCCCAATACGCCGCTGGCCGGCGCGCCGCTTGGTTTTCCCGCAGGGCCCGAGGATCTGTTCATCGACGCCGAGGGCACGCCGGTGCGCATCGACAAGGCGTTTTCCTGGGAGTATCCGCTTGCGGTGCACGGCATGATGCACAACGTGATCGCCAATGCCTGGCGCGGCGATCCCTACCGCATCGACACGCTCATGATCTTCATGGCCAACATGGCCTGGAATTCGAGCATGAACCCGGGCGACGCGCGCCGCATGCTGAACGACAAGGACGCGGACGGGGAATACAAGATTCCGTTCCTCGTCGTCTGCGATGCCTTCGAATCCGAAACCACGCTGTTCGCGGACCTGGTGCTGCCGGATACCACGTATCTCGAGCGGCACGACGTCATGTCGCTGCTAGACCGGCCGATCTCGGAATTCGACGGGCCGATCGACTCGGTGCGCGTGCCGGTGGTGCCGCCCACCGGAGAATGCCGGCCGTTCCAGGACGTGCTGGTGGAACTTGCCGGCCGGCTCGAATTTCCCGCATTTGTTACTTCAGATAAGAAACCAAAGTTCAAGAACTACGCCGACTTTGTTCTCAACTTTGAAACGGAACCGGGGTCAGGGCAGGGGTTCCTCATCGGCTGGCGTGGCAAGAACGGCGACAAGGCCCTCGTCGGGGAGCCGAACCCGGATCAATGGGACAAGTACGCGCAGAACAACTGCGTGTTCCACGCGCCCATGCCCGAATCCCATCAGTACATGCGCAACTGGAACCAGGACTACCACGAGTGGGCGCAGCGCATGAAGCTGCGCCGCCACCCGGACCCGATCATGATCCAGCTCTACGCCGAGGTGCTGCAGCGCTTTCGCCTGGCGGCGCAGGGGCGCGGTCCGTCGATGCGGCGGCCGCCGCCGCATCTAAGGAAAAGGGTGGAAACCTATTTCGATCCTTTGCCGTTCTTCTATGTTCCTTTGGAAGTTCAAAGTACTGATAAGGAAAAATACCCATTGGCCGCGATCACGCAGCGGCCGATGGCCATGTACCACTCCTGGGATTCGCAGAACGCCTGGCTGCGGCAGATCCACACGCACAACTACCTGTTCGTGAACCCGAAGCTGGCGCGCTCGAAGGGCATCGCCGACGGAGGCTGGATGCAGGTCGAGTCGCAGTGGGGCAAGCTGCGCTGCATGGCGCGCTACAGCGAGGCGGTGGAACCCGGGACCGTCTGGACCTGGAATGCGATCGGCAAGTCCCCGGGCGCATGGAAGCTCGCACCGGATGCCAACGAGTTCACGAAGGGCTTCATCCTGAATCACGTCATATCGGAGCGCTTGCCGGACGGCACCTCGAATTCCGATCCCATCACCGGCCAGGCGGGCTGGTATGACGTACGTGTGCGGATCTCGGCAGCATGACGACGAAACAGCTGGCGCTGGTGATCGATCTCAACGTCTGCGTGGGCTGCCACGCCTGCGTCACGAGCTGCAAGGAATGGAACAGTGCGGGCGAGGCGGGGCCGATGGCGGACGAGAATCCGTATGGCAAGGACCCGAGCGGCGCCTTCTTCAACCGCGTGCAGACCTTCGAGGTCGGCGAATTCCCGAATACTGAAACGGTGCATTTTCCGAAATCCTGCCTGCATTGCGAGGATCCGCCGTGCGTGCCGGTGTGCCCGACCGGGGCGTCCTACAAGCGCGCCGAGGATGGCATCGTACTGGTGGACTACGACAAGTGCATCGGTTGCAAGTACTGCGCCTGGGCCTGCCCGTACGGCGCACGCGAAATGGATCCACGCGAAAAGGTGATGACCAAGTGCACGCTGTGCGTCGACCGCATTTACGATGAGCTGCTGCCGCCACAGGATCGCCAGCCCGCCTGCGTCATGGCCTGCCCGACGAATGCGCGGCTGTTCGGCGACGTGCACGATCCCGAATCCGTGGTCTCGAAGGCGATCCGCGAGGCGGGCGGCTATGCCTTGATGCCGGAGTGGGAGACGAAACCCGCCAACCACTACCTGCCGCGGCGTAAGACGGGACCGAAGGCGTGAGGCCAGCCTGGTCCGTCATCCTGTTGACGACTCTGATCGGCGCCGCACAGGGATTGTTCCTGGTCGTCCTGGCCGTGGATGCTTCCCGCCCCGCGCCCAGGGAATTCGTGTTCGTCTCCTGTGTGGTCTCGCTGGTCCTGCTGGGTTCAGGACTGGTCGCGTCTTTCTTTCACCTCGGACGGCCGGAACGGGCGTGGCGCGCGGCTTCGCAATGGCGGACCTCCTGGCTGTCGCGGGAGGTCATTGTTTTGCCGGCGTTCATGGGGATGCTGGCGATCTACGCGCTTTCAGGTTCTTTTGCCGTCGGAATCATCGCGGCGGTTCTTTGCATCGCCCTCTTCGTATGCACCGGGATGATCTACGCTTGCCTGCCTTTCCTCCAGGAGTGGCGCTCGCCGCTGACGCTGGTCAACTTCTTCCTGCTCGGCACCGCCTCCGGTCTCACGCTGTCGGTGCCGCTGGCGATACTGTTCTACCCGCAGTTCGCGGGGCCGTTGGCACTGGGCGCGTTCGGGCTGAGTGCGGTGGCGTGGCTCGCGCGCATCGCGTCGCTGGTGCGCAACGCCCGGCTGCGGCCGAAGTCCAGCACCGCCAGCGCCATCGGCATCGACCATCCGCGCATCGCGCAGAAGGCGCAGGGATTCATGGGCGGATCGTTCAACACGCGCGAGTTTTTCCACGGCCGGCCTGACCGCGTGGTGCGCGCGGTGCGCTGGACATTCCTGGTGCTGGCGTTTCCGGTCCCCGCGTGGTTGCTCGGCTGGGGCGGCGGTTCGCTGCAGGCTTTCGTCGCCGCGTTCCTGCTCCAGTACGCGGGTCTGCTCGCCGAACGCTGGATATTTTTCGCCGAGGCGAAGCATCCGCAGAACATCTACTACCAGTCCATGGCGTGATAGATTGGGAACGCCATGAACCACGACAAGGAAATTGACACGCGGGGCCTGAATTGTCCGCTGCCGATCCTGCGCGCGAAGAAGGCGCTTTCGGACGTGCAATCCGGCCAGGTGCTGAAGATCGTCGCCACCGACCCCGGCTCGATCAAGGACTTCGAGGCCTTCGCGAAGCAGACCGGCCATCCGCTGCTTTCGCAGTCCGAAGCGAACGGCGAGTTCACCTTCTTCATGCGTAAGAAGTAGCGCCGCCGATGGCCTTTGCCGCGCGCTGGATCCGCTCAGCCCCGATCGGGCCCTACGCCCTGAGCGCCGCCTGCGTCGGCCTCGCGCTCGTGCAAGGCGAGCGCGCCGCCCCGATCGTCTTCTGGGCACGGGCCAGCGCGCCGGTCGTGGGTGATCCCTGCGACATCGAGGAACAGCATTTCGTCTTTGCCCTGATCGCGCCGCTTCGCCTTGCGCCCGGCCGCCGCTCGCGCTGGCGCGCCTGGGCGCTGGCTCCGGCGATCTCCGCCTATCGCCACTTCGGCGTCCATGCCTACCTGGATGACGACGTCATCAACCTGAACGGACGCCGCATCGCGGCCTGCGGCGCGCGCCAGGTCGGCGCCTGCGCGCTGGTCGTCTCGAGCTTCCTGCCGCGGCCCCCGGGCGGGCTCGCGGAATGGGCCGAGCGCGACCTGGAGGACGCTTTCCGCGGCCGTATCGAGGCGCAGCACGACTGGCAGTTCGAGAATTCCTGGCCGTCGCAGACTGAGCGCATGGCGATCGCGGATGCCCTGGCCGGAGAACTCGCCGATGCGAAGTGACAGAAGGAAATTTCTGCGCGTTAGCGCGGCAGTGCTGGCGCTGAAGATGGCGTGGCTGAGGCAGGCCCTTGCCGCCGGATCGGTGGAGAAGGGCGTATACCGGGTGCGGGGCGACGTGCGCATCAACGGCACGCCGGCGAAGGAGGGCATGGACGTCAAGGCCGGCGACGTCATCACTACCGGGCCCGGCAGCGAGACCGTATTCGTCGCGGGCAAGGACGCGTTCCTGATTCGCGCGAATTCGCGCGTCGTGGTGGAAGGCGTGCTCGGCGCGCTTGTCCTGACCGGCCTGCGCGTGGTCACCGGCGCCTTGTTGTCGGTATTCGCGCCCGGCGAGCCGAAGACGCTGCGGACCGCCACCGCGACCATCGGCATCCGCGGAACGGCGGTCTATCTCGAAGCGGAAGAGTCCCGCACCTACGTCTGCACCTGCTATGGCGAAGCGGAAATCATCTCGGTGGCCGACCCGTCGGCACGGGAGACCGTGCGCACAACGCAGCACGAGCAGCCGCGCTACGTCATGGGAAGCGGGGCGCCGCAAATGCTGATGAGTGCGCCGGTGGTCAACCACGACGACATAGAATTGAACCTGCTGGAGAGCCTGGTCGGGCGCAGGACGCCCTGGACCCGGACGCCGGACGGCGCGCCCGGGCGCTACTGAATATTCAAGGAAGTTTCTGAAGCTGTTCGCGCAGCCTGGCGAGCGTCGACTCGAATCCCGCCAGCCGGGCCTGTTCCTGTTCCACGACCTTGGCGGGCGCGCGCTCGACGAAGGACGCATTGCCGAGCTTGGCCCGCGCCTTCGGAATCTCGCCTTCAAGTCGCGCGATCTCCTTGCCCAGGCGCTCGCGCTCCGCTGCCACGTCCATCTCGACCTTGAAGGTGAAGCGCAGGTCGCCTGAAATGCCGACCGGCGTGTTGAGCCTGGAGATCTCGTCCTCGCTCAATACCGATATGCTTGTCGAAACCAGCGCGGTACTCGCCGTCATCATCGACGTGGACAGGGCCTTGGAGAAGATGATCGGCGTCTTCCTGTTCGTCGGCAGCTTCATCTCGCTCTTCAGGTTTCGCGCCCCGAGCAGGTGCTGCTTGACCTCGGCAATCTCCTTCTCGGCGGCCGCGTCGATTTTTTCGGGCTGCGATTTCGGGTAAGGCGCGAGCATGATGGTCTCGCCCTTCCTGCCCGCGAGCGGCGCGACGTCCTGCCAGAGTTCCTCTGTGATGAACGGGATGATCGGATGCGCCAGGCGCAGGGCCGTTTCCAGCACGCGCACAAGAGTGCGGCGGGTGCCGCGCTGCTGGGCCTCGTTGCCCTTCGCCAATTGCTCCTTGGCGATCTCGAGGTACCAGTCGCAGTACTCGTCCCAGACGAATCGGTAGATGGCGCCGGCGAGGTTGTCGAAGCGGTACTCGGCGAACCCCTTCTCGACTTCGGCTTCCGTGCGCTGCAGGGTGCTGATGATCCACTTGTCCCAGGTGGACAGCTCCACGGCCAGAGATTCATCCGTGCCGCAGTCCCGGCCCTCGGTGTTCATCAGCACGAAGCGCGTCGCGTTCCAGAGCTTGTTGCAGAAATTGCGGTAGCCCTCGCAGCGGCCGAGGTCGAAATTCAGGGTGCGCGAGAAATTCGCGAGCGAGGCGAAGGTGAAGCGCAGTGCGTCGGCGCCAAAGGACGGGATGCCGTTGGGGAAATGGCTGCGGACGTACTTCTCGGCCTTCTTCTTGTGGTCGGCCAGCATCAGGCCGGAGACCGACTTCTGCAGCAACGCCTCGAACCCGATGCCGTCGATCAGGTCGATCGGGTCGAGGGTGTTGCCCTTCGACTTGGACATCTTCTGGCCCTCGGCGTCGCGCACGATGGCGTTGATGTAGACGTGGTGGAACGGCACCTTGCCGGTGAAGTGCAGGCTCGCCATGATCATGCGCGCGACCCAGAAGAAGATGATGTCGAAGCCGGTGACCAGCACCGAGGAGGGCAGGAAGGTGTCGAGGTCCTTTGTCTTGTCCGGCCACCCGAGGGAGGAGAACGGCACGAGTTGCGACGAGAACCAGGTGTCCAGGACGTCGGGATCGCGGGTCAACTTCCTTCCGCCTGATTTCTTTATTGCTTCTTCTTCAGTACGGGCGACGTAAATCTTCCCCTCGTCGTCATACCACGCCGGGATCTGGTGGCCCCACCAGAGCTGGCGCGAGATGCACCAGTCCTGGATGTTCTCCAGCCAGTGGTTGTAGGTGCTCTGCCAGTGCTCTGGGAAGAACTTCACCTGGCCGCTGGCGACCGCGTCGAGGCCTGACCTGGCCCAACCGTCCATCTTCACGAACCACTGGTCGGTGAGCATCGGCTCGACCACCACGCCGGTGCGGCCGGACTTCGGCACCACCATCTTGTGCGGCACGGCCGCGACGAGGAAGTTGCCGCTCTCCAGCTGGGCGAGGACCGCCTTGCGCGCGACGTAGCGGTCCATGCCCTGGAACTGCGGCGGGCCGTTTTCGTTGATCTTCGCGTCGAGCGTGAAGATCACGATCAGCGGCAGGTTGTGGCGCAGCGCGGCGCCGTAGTCGTTGAAGTCGTGCGCGCCCGTGATCTTGACGCAGCCGGTGCCGAAATCGCGCTCCACCATGGTGTCGGCGACGATCGGGATGGTGCGGTCGCACAGCGGCAGCTCGACCCGCTTGCCGATCAGGTGCCGGTAGCGCTCGTCTTCCGGGTGGACCGCGACCGCGCCGTCTGCGAGCATGGTTTCAGGCCGCGTCGTGGCGATCGTCATGCCGCGCAGCGAGACGGGCTTGCCGTCCTTGTCGGTCGAGGCCTGCGGCCCGTCGGGGAAGGGGTAGAGGATCTGCCACATGGTGCCGGTGGTTTCCTCGCCTTCCACCTCGAGATCGGATACGGCGGTGCCGAGCTGCGGATCCCAGTTGACCAGACGCTTGCCGCGGTAGATCAGCCCTTCTTCGTGGAGGCGGACGAATACTTCGACCACCGCCTTCGACATCTTCGGGTCCATCGTGAAGTATTCATGCGACCAGTCGCAGGAAGTTCCCAGCCGCCGCATCTGGCGCGTGATGGTGGCGCCCGATTCCTGTTTCCATTCCCAGACACGCTCGACGAATTTCCCGCGTCCCAGGTCATGGCGCGTCTTGCCCTGCTCCTGCAGTTGCCGCTCGACTACGATCTGGGTGGCGATGCCGGCGTGGTCGGTGCCCGCCACCCAGTTGGTGTTGTCGCCGGGCATGCGGTGATAGCGGATGAGGGAATCCATGAGGGTCTGCTGGAACGCGTGCCCCATGTGCAGCGTGCCCGTGACATTCGGCGGAGGCAGCTGAATGCAATAGGGGGAAGCGGCTGTGCCGGCGCTCCGCGCCTGGAACCAGCCCGCGGATTCCCAGCGCGCGTACCAGCGGCTCTCGACCGCGTGCGGCTCGAAGCTCTTCTCAAGCGCCATGCTATTTTTTGTCCGGCTTTGCCTTGCGTTCGGCCATCGCGTGCTCGACGGCTTCGCGCACCGAGCGGCGCAATCCCTTTTCGAGCTCCGCGCGCAGGCTGGCGACATGCCTGTTCACCTCGGGCACCAGGCGCACGAGCAGGAGGCGCTCGATGTCGGCGGCGAGCGCCTTCTCCGCGTCGGCCTTGGCGGGCGCCGCGGCTGTTTCATCGTGCGCGACGATCTCGGTGAGCAGCGGCACTTCCTCGCCGGCGCGCCGGGTGTCTTCCTGCTGCCGTTTCATCAGCGCATCGACGCGCACGAAGAGCTGGTTCGGGTCCTTCCCGGGGTTTTCCGGGTCCTTCCCGGCATTGTCCTTTTCGGTCACGCCGACGCCTTGGCCAGGTCGTGGTTGCGGATTTCGTAGCCGCGCTCGCGGTAGTACTTGAAGCGCGCGCGCCCGGCGAGGACCTGTTCCTGGTCCTGCGCCACGATCTCGAGCACGCGTTCGTGGCGCTCGAAGAACGGCGGGGTCTCGGCCGACAGGTTTAGCAGCACTTCGCAGGACGCGGCCGCGCCGGCGGGCGGCTCCCCGCCCTCGGCGATCAGCACCGGCGTGCCGGAGGCGAGGGGGTCGTGCGCGTAGCAGTGCGGTATGAAGGAAACCGCCTGCGAGGTCCACAGCAGGCGATCGATCCTCTGCGCCAGATCCGCCTGCGGGGCGTAGATCAGCACGCGCTTTTTCTGCTGCAGCGCCTTGCCCGCGAGCCGGCAGGCAACGCCCAGCCGGTCGCCCGCATTGAAGTAGAAGTCAATCGAGGTCAATTCCTTGAACCCGTGCTACGCAGCGCGAGCCGCACCAGCAGCGGCACCGGCCGTCCGGTCGAGCCCTTGTCCCGGCCGCTGCGCCAGGCGGTGCCCGCGATGTCAAGGTGCGCCCAGCGCAGCTTGCGCGTGAAGCGCGCGAGGTAGCAGGCCGCGGTGATGCTGCCGCCCGGCCGGCCGCCGATGTTGGCCATGTCGGCGAAGTTGGAACGCAACTGCTCCTGGTAGTCCTCCCACAGCGGCAGCTGCCAGGCGCGATCCCAGGCATCCTCGCCGGCGGCAAGAATCTGGTCGGCGAGCTTCTGGTCGTTGGCGAACAGGCCCGTGGCGACGTGGCCGAGCGCGATCACGCAGGCCCCGGTCAGCGTCGCGATATCGACGACGGCTTCGGGGTTGAATCTCTCCGAGTAGGTGAGCGCATCGCACAGGATCAGGCGGCCTTCGGCGTCGGTATTCAGGATCTCGACCGTCTGGCCCGACATCGTCGTCACGATATCCCCGGGGCGCGTCGCATTGCCATCCGGCATGTTTTCACAGGTCGCCACGATGCCTACGACATTGACCGGCGCGCGCATGCCGGCCAGCGCGCGGATCGCGCCCAGCACGCTGCCTGCCCCGGACATGTCGAACTTCATCTCGTCCATCTCGCCGCCGGGCTTAAGCGATATCCCGCCGGTGTCGAAGGTGACGCCCTTGCCGACCAGCACCAGCGGCTTTTTCGACTTGGCCGCGCCGGCGTAGCGCAGCACGATCAGCTTGGGCGGCTGGCGCGAGCCGGCGCTGACCGCGAGCAGGGCGCCCATGCCCAGGCGCTCCATGTCCTTGCGCTCGAGGACTTCGATGCCGAGCTTGAACTGCTTCGCGATCCTGCGTGCTTCGTCGGCCAGGTAGGAGGGCGTGCACAGGTTGGGCGGCAGGTTGCCGAGCGTGCGCGCGAGATCCGCGCCGTCGGCCGTCGCTACTGCCTCCTTGAGCGCGGCCTGCGCCTGCAGCGTCACCGGGGCGCCGGCAATCGCCAGCGTCAGCGCGGCGAGCGCGGGCGCGGCGGGCTTCTTCTGCGTCTTGAGCTGGTCGAAGCGGTAGAACACCTCGCGCACGCCGAGAATCGCGTGGCGCACCGCCCAGGGAAGGCCGCGGCCGCCGACCGCGAAATCCGCCACCGGGAGCACGGCATCGCGCGCCCCGAGGCCCTTTAGCGCCGTCGCCGCGCCGCGCACCGCTTCGCGGAACTGCGCGACGCCGTATTCCTTGCGTTCCCCGAGGCTGACGAGCAGAACACGCTCGGCGGCAAGCCCTGCGACTCCATGCAGCAACAGAGTAGAGCCGGCCTTGCCGGCGAGATCGCCGAGGCCGAGTGCCCGGCGCAACGCGCCCGAGGCTGCCTTGTCGGCAGCTTGCGCTGCACGCGCCAGATTGCTGCCGGCATACACTGCAAGAATCAGACAGCCGGTTTTTGCTTTCTCGGGCGACAGCGCGCGTATGCTAAATTCCACCGGAATTCTCCTATGATTTTCATCGCCAGTATCGCATGATCTTCCTCCGCACGCTGTTGCGGGAGTTCGCCAATCTTGCGGTCGCAGTCTTCCTTTCGCTGTTCCTGATCGCGCTCACGACGCGCCTCATCCGGCTGCTCGGCCAGGCCGCCGGCGGCAAGATTCCCTCGGACGCGGTGGTCGCCTTCCTCGGCTTCTCGGCGCTCAACCTGCTGCCGGTG
>JANNXB010000279.1:0-6236 GCA_031409355.1 Betaproteobacteria bacterium
TTTGCCGACGACGACTTCAAGCTCGGCCAGGTGCTGGACGTGCTGCGCGGCCGAATGACCAAGCGCAACATCGACATCCGCTGCATCGAGCTCGGCGCGGTGGAAAAAATATCGGGCGACAAGGTGAAGCGGCCGGTGACGGTGAAATCCGGCATCCCCCAGGACAAGTCCAAGCAGATCCAGAAGCTCATCAAGGAAGCGAAGCTCAAGGTGGCGGCCTCGATCCAGGGCGATGCGCTGCGCATCTCGGGGGCGAAAAAGGACGACCTTCAGGCCGCGATCCAGCTGGTGCGCGCCTCGGTCACCGACCTGCCGCTGCAGTTCACCAACTTCAGGGATTAGGAACAGGGGAACCGAGCGTTCCCCCGTACCCCCTCGTTAGCTTTTCAAAAGCCCCTCGGTCCAGCGGTCGTAGATCCGGTCGGCGACCTTGTGCAGCGCGCCGACCCTCGCTTCCAGGTTTTTCTCGATCTTCGCCGGCGCCTGAACACCCGCGCTCGCGGCCGACGCGCGGATTTCGTCGGCTCCGCCCTTGCACCAGCTGCGAATCAGCGCCTCGGTCATCTCGACGTGGCATTGCATTCCCAGGTGCCTGCCGGTGGCGAATGCCTGGTTGGCGCAGTGCGCGTTGCCGAGCACGCGCGTCGCGCCCGGTGGAATGCTGAAGCTCTCCCCGTGCCAGTGAAAGGATTCGAAGGCGGTGACCGGCGCGAACCATTCGCGCGCGACATTGTTGTCGGCGACCTCCACCTGTCCCCAGCCGATTTCCTTGACGCGCGCGCGAGTCACCTCGCCCCCCAGCGCCTTTGACATCAGCTGGCCGCCGAGGCAGTGGCCGAGCGTCGGCACGTCCTTGCGCACCGCGTCGCGCACCAGCTCCAGCATCGGCTTGATCCACGGCAGCTCGTCGTTGACGCTCATCGGCCCTCCCATGAACGCCAGCCCGGAGAATTTGCGCACGTCCTTCGGCACGGAGCGCCCCTCGTCCAGCGCAAACAGCTTCCAGGGGATCGCCCGGCGCTCGAGGTAGGTGGCAAAATAGGCCGGTCCTTCACTGCGGGCGTGCCTGAATATGGCGACCGGTTTCATGAGGCTCCATTCTATTGCGCTTCTCGCCCTGCTCTGCGCGGCGCCGGCGGCCGCTTCCGACGTTTCCCTGGTCGGCACGTTCGAGTCGAAAGCCGCGATACTGTCGATCGACGGCGGCGCGCCCAGGACGGTACGGGTCGGGCAGGCGCTCGGCGGCGTGACGGTCGTCTCGGTGGAGAAGGATCGCGCAGTCATCGAAATCGACGGCAAGCGCCGCACCCTGGCGCGCGGCCAGACCTACCACAGCGGCGGTGCTGGCGGCGCGGACCGCCAGAGCGTGACGCTGTCGGCGGGCGCGGGCGGCCATTTCACCGCCGATGGCCAGATCAACGGCGGCGCGATCCAATTCATCGTGGACACGGGCGCCACCGCGATATCGATTCCGGCGAGCGATGCGATTCGGCTGCGCATCGACTACCGCAAGGGCCGGCGCGGCACGACGCAAACCGCGGGCGGCCCGACGGAGGCGTACATCGTCACGCTCGACAGCGTCCGCGTAGGCGGGATCGAGCTGCACAATGTCGAGGCGATCGTGATCGAACGGGGACTTACCGTTTCATTGCTCGGCAACACGTTCCTCAACCGCATGGAGATGCGGCGCGAGGGACAGACGATGACTCTGGTGCGCCGCTTCTAGCGCTCAGGTTCCTGGCACGAGCGGCACGAAGCGCACGGGCAGGATGCTCTTTCGCTCAACGCCGCCGTCCGCAGACTTCACCAGCAGCAGAAGCTCCTGATTGCCGCCGGCGGCACCGACCGGGATGACCATCCTGCCGCCGACCTTCAACTGTGCGACCAGCGCCTCAGGTACGCGCGGCGCGGCGGCGGTGACCACGATGGCGTCGAACGGCGCCTTCTCCGGCCAGCCCCTGTAGCCGTCGCCTACCCTGACTTCGATGTTCTGATAGCCGAGCTGTTTCAGTTTCTCTTCGGATTCTTTTCCAAGGGAAGGGATGATTTCAATCGTAAAAACCCTGGAAACAATCTCCGCCAGGATCGCGGCCTGGTAGCCCGAGCCGGTGCCGATCTCGAGCACGTTCTGACCGGGTTGCGGCGCGATCAGGTCCGTCGAGAGCGCGACGATGTAGGGCTGCGAAATGGTCTGCCCCAAGCCGATCGGCAGCGGATGATTGCGGTAGGCGAGCGCGCGCTGTTCCGGGGGCACCAGCCGGTGGCGTTCCACCTTGCCGAGAGCCGCGCGCACTTGCGGCGACATCGCGGCAAGGCCCGTATGGCCGCGCATCTCGGCATACATCGCCTCGACTTCCGCGACCATGCGGGCGCGCAGTCCGGAGAAATTCTGCGCGGAGAAATCCTGTGCCTGGGCTTCCACGATCACGAGAAGCCCCAGAGCGACCCGGACTAGGACGCCCGTTTGTCCCTCTCAATGAGGGCATACGCGGAGTGGTTGTGAATCGACTCGAAGTTCTCCGATTCAACCGTGTAGGCGGTGATGCGCTCGTCCTGGTTGAGGACCGCGGCCACGTCGCGCACCATGTCCTCGACGAACTTCGGGTTGTCGTAGGCGCGCTCGGTGACGAACTTCTCGTCCGGGCGCTTCAGCAGGCCGTAGAGCTCGCTCGAAGCCTGCGCCTCGATCAGGTCGACGATCTCCTCGATCCAGACGAAGTCGGTGGTCTTCGCGGTGACCGTGACGTGCGAGCGCTGGTTGTGCGCGCCGTAGTCCGAAATCTTCTTCGAGCAGGGGCACAGGCTGGTGACCGGCACCAGCACTTTCATGGCGAAGTACTGCACGCCCTTCTTGATTTCGCCGATAAAAGTGACTTCGTAGTCCATCAGGCTCTTGACGCCGGACACCGGCGCCTGCTTCTCGATGAAGTACGGGAAACTCATCTCGATGCGGCCTTCGGCGGCTTCGAGACGTCCGACCATCTCCTTGAGCATCGCCTTGAAGCTCCCGACCGTGAGTTCGCGCTCCTGCGCCGAGAGGATCTCGACGAAGCGCGACATATGCGTACCCTTGAACTGATGCGGCAGGCCCACGTACATGTTGAACAGGGCGATGGTGTGCTGCACGCCGCCGGTGCGTTCCATGACCTTGACCGGGTGCCGGATCGCCTTGACGCCGACCTGGTCGATGGCCAGCTTGCGTGAATCGGCGTCGTTCTGGACGTCGGGGATGGCGTGCGGGTCTTTGGCGTTCATGGCGCGATTATAACTCCCGAGTGAATTACTCGGGTATTGCAGTGCGAATCGATTTTTCGATGCCTTCGGCATCCAGGCCGACGCTGGAAAGGAGCTTCGCCGAGTCGCCGTGGTCGATGAAACGGTCCGGCAGACCCAATAAAAGCACTTTCTTTTCAATGCCTAAGGCGGCAAGCGCCTCGCACACCGCGCTGCCCGCTCCGCCCATGACCTGATGCTCCTCGATCGTAACGAGCAGATCGTGGGTTTCGGCCAGGCGCTTCACCAATGCGGTGTCCAGCGGCTTGACGAAACGCATGTTGGCCACCGTTGCGTCCAGTTTCCCGGCGGCTTCCAGTGCCGGCTTGAGCATCGAGCCGAAGGCAAGGATGGCGACCTTCCTGCCTTCCCGCCTGATCTCGCCCTTGCCGACCGGAATCGGAGAAAACTCCTTCTGCAACGCGACGCCGGGCCCGGAGCCACGCGGATAGCGCACTGCAGCCGGGCTGTTCAGCTGGTAGCCCGTGTACAGCATCTGCCGGCACTCGTTCTCGTCGGCGGGCGCCATCAGGGTGAGATTGGGCACGGTACGCAGGAAGGCGTAGTCGAACGCGCCGTTGTGTGTCTGGCCGTCACCGCCCACCAGGCCGCCGCGGTCCAGCGCGAACAGCACCGGCAGGTTCTGGATCGCGACGTCGTGGATCAGCTGGTCGTAGCCGCGCTGCAGGAAGGTCGAGTAGATCGCCACCACCGGCTTCAATCCTTCGCAGGCCATGCCGGCGGCGAAGGTGACCGCGTGCTGCTCCGCGATGGCGACGTCGAAATAGCGGTCCGGAAATTCCTCCGAAAAACGCACCATGCCGGAGCCTTCGCGCATCGCCGGCGTGATCGCCATCAGGCGCTTGTCGGCGCGCGCCATGTCGCACAGCCAGTCGCCGAAGACCTGGCTGTAGGTGGGCTTGCCCGCGGCCGACTTCTTGATGCCCTCGGCGGGATCGAACTTGCCGGGCCCGTGATAGGCGATCGGATCTTCTTCGGCGAGCTTGTAGCCCTGGCCCTTCTTGGTCACGACGTGAAGGAACTGCGGCCCCTTCGTCTCGGTGATGTTCTTCAGCGTCGGGATCAGCGAATCAAGGTCGTGGCCGTCAATGGGCCCGACGTAGGTGAAGCCGAATTCCTCGAACAGCGTCGACGGAACGACCAAACCCTTCGCGTGTTCCTCGAAGCGCCGGGCGAATTCGTACAGCGGGGGTACCGCGCTTAGCAATATCTTTCCCGCCTTGCGCGCGGCCACATAGGGCCCCGACATCAGCCTCGCAAGGTACCGGTTCAGCGCGCCGACCGCCGGCGAAATCGACATCTCGTTGTCGTTCAGGATCACCAGCAGGTCGGAATCCATGACGCCGGCGTTGTTCATGGCCTCGAACGCCATCCCGGCGGACATGGCGCCGTCACCGATCACCGCGACCACGCGCCGGTTTTCGCCTTTCTTCTTCGCCGCCACCGCCATGCCGAGCGCGGCAGAAATCGAGGTCGAGGAATGCGCCGTGCCGAAAGCGTCGAATTTCGATTCGCTGCGCCGTGGAAACCCGGATATGCCGTCGATCATGCGCAGGCGCGCCATCTGCTCGCGCCGGCCGGTGAGGATCTTGTGCGGATAGGTCTGGTGGCCGACATCCCAGACGATGCGGTCCTCCGGCGTGTTGAACACGTAATGCAGCGCGATGGTGAGTTCCACCGTGCCGAGATTCGAGGACAGGTGGCCGCCGGTCTTCGATACCGTGTCGAGCACGTAGGCACGCAGCTCGGCGGCGAGCTGGTGCAACTGCCGGCGGTCCAGCTGCCGCAGCGCGGCCGGGTCGTTGACCGTTTTCAGCAGTTCGTACATCGCCGGATTGTAGTCCTCAGCCGGAATGTCTTCGGTGATCGTCGTCATGCCGTGATACTAGAATTTTCTGAGAACAATGAAGTCCGCGACCTGCCGCAGGCGCTGCGTGCGAGCGCCGGAATCCAGCGCATCGAGCGCGGCATGCGCGCCCAGGCGCAGCTCCTCGGCGAACTGCCGGGCGCGCGCGACCCCCATCGCCGAAACGTAGGTCGGCTTGCCGTGCTTCGAATCCTTGCCCGCGGTCTTGCCCAACGTCGCGGTGGACGCGTCGGTATCCAGCACGTCGTCCACCACCTGGAACGCGAGCCCGACGCGATTCGCGTACTGCTCTAGCGGCGCCGGGCAGGGCCCGGCACACAGCGCGCCCAGCTTCACCGCGGCGCTGATCAGCGCGCCGGTCTTGCGCACATGCATGTACTCGAGCTCCGCCTGGGAGAGCGTCTTGCCCGTCGCCTCCATGTCGATCGCCTGACCGCCCGCCATGCCGCGCGAACCCGCGGCGACGGCAAGCGTGCGCAGCATTTCGAGCTGCGTCTCCGGCGTGCGGGCCACCGGATGCTCGGCGAGCAGCTGGAAGGCGAGCGTCTGCAGCGAATCGCCGACCAGCAACGCGGTCGCCTCGTCGTACTCGACATGCACCGTGCGCTTGCCCCGGCGCAGCACGTCGTCGTCGATGCACGGCATGTCGTCGTGCACCAGGGAGTAGCTGTGGATCATTTCGACCGCGCAAGCGGCGATGTCGAGGCGCGCCGGATCCGCGCCGGCCAGCTCACCCGCGGCAAACGTCAGCAACGGCCGCACCCGCTTGCCGCCTTCGAGCGTGGCATAGCGCATGGCCCCGTGCAGGCGCGCCGGCACCTGTTGCGGGCCCGGCAGGCTGCGCGCGAGCGCGCCTTCAATGCGCGCCTGGATAGATCCCATCCAGGCGGCGAAATCAGCCTCAGTCTCGATCGCCAGCATCCGACGCTGCCGCAAGCGGCTTAAGTATTTCCCCCTCAAGCACGCGCACCTGCTGTTGTGCCGAATCGAGGCGCTCGCGGCACTGTTTCGCGAGCTCGAGGCCGCGCTTGTGCGCGGCAAGGGATTGTTCGAGCGAAAGGTCGCCGTCTTCCAT
>JANNXB010000280.1:0-3992 GCA_031409355.1 Betaproteobacteria bacterium
CAAGGGTTTCAAGGCCACCGGGCACCTGGCGGTCGGCGAGCCGGTCGAGGAAATATGCCGCGCCGCGAAAGAGGCCAGCGTCGACCTGATCGTGATCGGCCACAACCAGAGCACCTCCTGGGCGGCACGCTGGTGGAAGGGTTCGGTCGGGGCGTCGCTGCTCGACTACGCCCCCTGCAGCCTCCTTATTGCCTTGTCCAAGGTTTAAGAAGCCTCAAAGCCGTCGTCCCCGCGCAAGCGGGTACCCAGTTTCAATATGCCCGCGCTCCGCACAATCGTACGCTACGGCGTGATGGATGAGAATGAGACGACGGTATGAGCATCGGGAGCAAGACGATGAAAGCCAGAGCGACTAACAGGCTTGACGCAGAAGAAACCGCCCTGCTTCAGGCGTCCGAGCGAGGCGATTTCAGGATCAAGGTGGCGACAGCGGCGGATAAAGCCAGAGTGCGCCGGATCGCCACCGCTACCTTGAAGCGCGACAAACGGATGAATGTGCGCATGTCGTCATTGGACATGATCGAACTGCAAACCAAGGCGGCCAAGCTGGGAATGCCATACCAGACGCTGGTGGCGAGCGTTCTGCATCGGTACCTGACCGGGCGACTGGTCTCGTCGGACGGCTGACCTGCACTGCTATTCTGCGTTTTCCGCGATCCAGCCCCGCAATCCACTCTGCAATTCACCCCTCGATCGCCTGAATTCTGCTATCTGAAGACCTGGTTCGACGAGTTTTCGCTTTGTGGCATTAGAATTCCCGCATGAAATTCAGCCAACCCAATGGGCGTCTTGAAGACGTCCGGATGTTGAAGGGCCGGGGACGCTACGTCTCCGATTGGAACCTCCCGAACCAGGCCGCGGGCCACTTCCTCAGGTCCGATCGGCCGCACGCAAGAATCCTGTCGGTCGACCCATCGGCAGCGCTCGCCATGCCTGGCGTGATTGCCGTGATTACGGGCGCGGAGCTGGTGGCCGCGGGACTGAAGCCGATTCCGGCCGCGGCGCCGTTCAAGTGGCGTGACGGCTCCGATCAGAAGCCGGCATCGCGCCTTTCGCTGGCGCATGAGGTGGTGCGGCACGTCGGAGAGCCCGTCGCGTTGATCGTCGCTGAAACGGCGGCGCAGGCGCAGGACGCGGCCGAGGCGGTAATGGTGGATTACGAGGACCTGCCGTCGGTGACTTCCGCGGCGCAGGCGCTAGAGCAGGGCGCGCCGCAGCTGCACCCGGGTGCGCCCGGCAACCTGCTGCTCGATTTTGAAGGCGGAGATGCGCCCGCTACGGCGGCCGCATTCGCCAAGGCGGCGAAAGTGGTGAAGCTGCGCGCCTATCACACGCGCGTGGTCGGCAATCCCATGGAGCCGCGCGCGGCCATGGGTTCCTACGATTCGGCGAAGGAGATGTACTTCCTGCACGGCACGACGCAGGGCGTCGGTCCGATGCGCGGCCAGTTGTCGGCGGTGCTCGGCGTCGCGCCCGACAAGGTACGCGTGGTCGCGGAGGAGGTTGGCGGCGGATTCGGCGTGCGCTTCAACGCCTATCCGGAATATGGCGCGTTGCTGTACGCGGCGAAGAAGCTCGGACGTCCGGTGAAATGGGTAGGCACCCGGTCGGAAGTGTTCCTCGGAGACGAGCAGGCGCGCGACATCGTGCACGACGGCGAATTGGCGCTGGACAAGGATGGCCGGATCCTCGGCATGCGCTTCGACTACCTGTCGAACCTGGGCGCCTACGTCGTCTTTACCGGCGCGGTGGTCAACACCATCGGCCTGGTGAACGTGAACTGCGGCGTCTACGACGTGCAGGCCGTGCATGTGCGCGGCAGGCTCGTGCTGACCAACACCATTCCCACCGCCGCTTACCGGGGCGCGGGCCGGCCCGTTGCTTCCTACGCGCTGGAGCGCATGATCGACGAGGCGGCGCACGAAATCGGCATGGACCCGGCCGAATTCCGCCGCCGCAACATGATCCCGCAGGCGAAAATGCCCTACAAGATCGCCGGCGGCTTCGAGTATGACTGTGGAGATTTTGAGGGAGTGATGGACAAGGCTCTTGCGGAATCGAAATGGAAAAGTTTCGAAGAACGAAAGAAGAAATCCCAGGCGAACGGCAAGCTCCGCGGCCGCGGCATCGCCACCTACATCGAGATGACGGCGCCCGGCGGCTTCGCACCCTACGACCAGGCGCACATCACCTGGGAAGAGGACGGCAGCGTGACGCTGCGCACGGCGTCGCACAACCACGGCCAGAGCCACGAGACTACGTTCGCGCAGATCGTTTCCGGCGTGCTCGGCATTCCGATGGACAGGATTCGCCTGCGCACGGCCGAACCCGATTTCGACCTGACGGCGAATCCGACCGGCGGCTCGCGCACCCTGCACGGCCTGGGCAGCGCGATGTTCTCCGCCTCGCAGGAAATCGTGAAGAACGGCATGAAGCTCGCGGCCGAGGCGATGGAAAGCGCCGAGATGGACCTGGAATTTTCTTCCGGGCTTTACAAGATAAAGGGAACAGATAGAAACATCAGCATTTCTGCATTGGCGAAGAAGTACCCGGGCAAGCTCGATCTCGATTTCAAGGATCGACCGAAGGTGCCCGGCACGTTCCCCAACGGCTGCCACATCGCCGAGGTGGAAATCGATCCGGAGACGGGCGAGTGCGAGATTCTTTCCTATGTCGCCTGCGATGACGTCGGCAACATCATCAACCACCAGGTGGTCGAAGGCCAGATGCAGGGCGGCGTCACGCAGGGCGCAGGACACATCTTCTCGGAGCAGACGGTCTACGATGCTTCCGGTCAGTTGCTTACGGGAAGTTTCATGGACTACGCCATGCCGCGCGCGGGTTTGGTAGGCGGGTTGAGCGTCATCGACCATGCGGTGCCAACCGCGACCAATCCGCTGGGCGCGAAGGGCGTCGGTGAAGGAGGAGTGACCGGATCCATGCCTTGCCTGATGAACGCGGTGATGGATGCGCTGCGCCAGGGCGGCGTGAAGCGCTTTGACATGCCGGCATCACCTCAGCGCGTCTGGGCGGCCTTGCGCGCGGCAAAGGAAGGCAAGGCCGAGGCGTTCGCCATCGCCGCATGAAACGCGCCTCCCTCTACAGCAGTTCGCGACCGAAGTCGGTGAGCGAGGTATTGGTTTCGAAAAAGGCAGTATCTAAAACAAAATTTTCATTCAAAGACCTATTGCGCAGGCATCGAGTCCCGCTGCTGGCGGCGCTGCCGGGCCTGATCGCCCTTGGCTTCGTGGTTTTCCAGTCGGCATACGCGCCGGCACGCCAGAATCTCACGCAGGAGGACATCGACGCGGCGGTGGCCAACGCTTTGCAGACCGTGCCCTTGCCCTCGAGCGCGACCAAGGCCTACGAGGCGGTGCGCGGCTCCATCGTTCGCGTGCGCGCGTTCATGGACGGCCCGGACGGCGGGGAAATCGAGGGCAGCGTCGGTACCGGGGTGGTGATCCTCGATAACGGCACCATCCTGACCAACATCCACGTCGTGGCCGGCGCCAAGCGGATCAGCCTGACATTTTCGGAGGGCATGGAGTCCGACGCGGTGGTCACCGGCACGCGACCGGAGGACGACCTTGCGGTACTGAAGGCGGAGGCCGTGCCAGACGACTTGCAGGCGGCAACTTTGCAATCCACCAGCGGCCTGTCGCCGGGCGACCACGTCACGGCAGTCGGTTTTCCCTTTGGCATCGGTCCTTCCGTATCGTCGGGGGTTGTCTCCGGGCTGCGCCGCGAGCATCGCTCCCCGGAGGGAAAGCGTATCCTGACCAACCTGATCCAGTTCGATGCGGCGGCGAATCCCGGCAATTCCGGCGGCCCGCTGCTGAATGCGTCGGGAGAGGTGGTTGGCATCGTCACGGGCATCCTCAATCCCACCCAGCAGCGCGTGTTTATCGGCATCGGTTTCGCTGTACCGATCGAGAACGCGGCGATGGCGGTGGGCGTACCGCCGTTCTAACGAGGCAAGCAATGGAAAAAAT